>CAYNDW010000343.1:0-6815 GCA_964395375.1 uncultured Cytophagia bacterium | reverse complement strand
CGACCAAGTGTTCCATAGCGGTGAATCGGTCATGATCGAAACCGAAGTGAAAAATGAAGGGCCAGGAGTCGCGCGGGCGGTTGAATTGTTGGTAACCGCCTCACCGAATTTGATTGAACGGGTTCCCAGCGTGGTCGCTGTCGGCGACCTTCAGCCTGGTGAGGTGAAACATCTGACGTTGGAGGGCAAGATCAGTAAGGCCACTGACACCGTGCAGGAGGAGCTGACACTGATGTTACGCGCCAAGTCCCCGTTGGTTCAGATGCCTTCTCCCAAAAAGTTGCTGGTCGCGATCAAGCCCGATTCAGCGGTGGGGACTACGACGTTGCCGGTCGATGTCGATCAGCTGCCGAAACAGGCGAGTCTCCTTAAGCAACCCAAGGCCATCGGGATCGTCATGGGGGTGGGGCAGTTTCGCGAGCCCGGTATTGCCAGGGTCAAGTATGCCGCGCGAGATGCGGAGGTCATGGCCCGGTACCTCAAAGTCATCAGTGGGATTCCGTCGGAGCGCATACGCGCCCTTGTGGATACCCAGGCCTTCAAGCGCGATCTCGTCGAGGCCTTGGAAGAGTGGTTGCCTGAACAGGTGGACCCCGCCACCGTCGTCTATATTTCGATCATGGGGCGCGGAGTGGTCGAGCCGACCACTGGCGCCGTATCGATCATGCCGTTCGACGGCACGGCCAATTCCGGCGCGAGCCTGTATTCGCTCCGCCGGCTGCAAGAGTCCCTGGCGAAACTACCGATTCAGCAGGCAGTTGTGATGCTCGATCTCTCGCTCGATCCGGCGCCTGGGAGAGAGATCGGTGGAACGATCACTCCGTTATGGGGATCGGAGGACAACGGGAATGCAAAGATCATGTGGATGATCGGGAACCGCGCGGTCCAGCAGGCGCACTCGTATGATTCCGGGCAGCACGGGTTGTTTACCTATTACCTCTTGAAGGGGCTTGGCGGGTCAGCCGATCTCGATAAGAACGGCATGATCCTCACCGGCGAACTCTGTGCCTACACCAAGTGGCAAGTGCTGAAGACTGCCCAGGAACAGTACAGCAACAAACAGGAGCCCCTCTGCCTCCCCGGACCAGGTCATGGGGCGTTAGTCAGGCTGCAACCAGTCGCCCAATTCAAGTAGTCGAAGCTGAGAGACCGGCTGACCCATTATTTCCATCCTAGGCATTTTTCTTGCCGTTCAAAGATACTTAGATCAGCGTGCCAGGAAATACCATCAATAAATATTTTTTATTGGAGTCCTAACTCATTGATCCAGGAATCCTTCCGAGTGTACACTCACCCCGCAGTTTAGTTACCGGCAGTGTATCTTCACTCGGAATTATTCTGTGAATCTGCGAGCCCCGAATCAACGGACGCACTCGGTCTGCGACCTGCCGGGTCCTCTCCATCCATCGTCTTGTCTTTTCATTCTGTTCCAATTCCAAGGAGCCACGCGATGAGTCTCGCCCACATGTTCTACGCGAAGCAGGCCTTCCGACGCGCGATGCGCTATGTGCGCCAGTGGCGGCAACAGCGTCGCACGGTGCATCCGTCCCGCCCCTTCATGATCGAAGCGCTCGAACCACGGCTGCTCATGTCGGCCAATCCGGCCATACTCCCGGAGGTCGCGCTGACCAACGTGGGCGATCTCCAGCCGGCTGTGGTCGAAGGCGCGCAATTTCCTCCTGGATCGTTCGCCGCAACGGCGGGATCGCGTCTCCATGAAAGCTTCACTGCGGCCGGTGAAGTCGATGCCTTCTACTTCGATGCAATCGCCGGGCAACATATGGCGTTGGAGTTGCTTCCGCATGCATCGGCGATTCAAGGTCGCGTGGAAATCCTCGATCCCAATGGGATCTCGATTGGCTCATTCGATGCCGGCTCAGCCGGCGGCTACGTGCTGCTGCAAGACAAAGTCCTGAGCCAGGCAGGGCAGTACACGATCGAATTTGAAAGCTTAAATGGCATCGGCACCTACGATGGCAATGTCTTTGTCGGAACGACGTCCCTGCCGACGGTTGCCGCCGCGACAAACAATTGGATCAATGCGGCAGGAGGCAACTGGAGCACGGCATCGAACTGGAGCCTCGGAGTCGCACCGACATCTGCCGATATTGTCGGCATCACACTCGACGGGACCTATACCGTCACGATGGATGTCAGCTCTACAGTAGCCGGCCTTGTGCTGGGTGGAACAACGGGAACCCAGTCGCTAACCATTAATAGCACAACCTTGACGCTCAACGGACTCAGTCAGGTTGGAACGCATGGAACGTTCAATCTCAATGGAGGCACGCTTACCGGGACGGGAGAGATCGATATCAATGGAAGGCTGAACTGGAACGGCGGGACGATGAGCGGGAGTGGGCTGACCGTGCTCACGCCGGGGGCCACGTTTGGGCTGGCGCCAAGCAACGGGACGCTAAGTCGGGTCTTGGAGAACCAGGCGAACGCGACGTGGACGAGCGGCCAGCTCTTTTTCCTGAACGGGACGCTGCTGAACAAAGGGACGCTCACGGTTTCGGGTACGGTGACGGCCGCGAATGCCGGGGGCATAAATCAGTTCCTGAATCAAGGGACGTTTATTAAGCAAGGCACCGGGACGGCAACCTTCAATGCGTTCGTCCCGTTCCAGAATTCGAACATCGTCGATGTGCAGAATGGATTTCTGGATCTATTTGGAGGGGGAACGCACACAGGCGACTTTACGATTCAAGCGGGAGCGTTGGAGTTGAACGGGACGCATGTGTTTCAAAGCACGAGTGACGTGACCGGTGCCGGCCAGGTCCACACAAATGGAACTACAAGTTTTGGTGGCGCCGTGCAGGTGAGTGCCATTGCAAGTGCGGGAACGACGAGTTTTGCCTCAATGCTCAGTACGCCTATTTTGACGGTGAGTGGGGGAACCATCACAGTCAACACAGCCCTCACATTGACACAGTTGAATATCTTAGCTGGCACCTTGACCGGCAGTGGGAACATCACGGTGAACGGGGCTTTCAATTGGAATGCTGGGACGATGAGCGGGACGGGACTGACGCTGCTGACGTCGGGGGCGACGTTTGCGTTGGCGCCGACCAGTGGGGCGGTCACGCTGAGCCGGGTCTTGGAGAACCAGACGAACGCCACGTGGACAAGCGGCCAACTCTTTTTCCTGAACGGGACGGTGCTGAATAAAGGGACGTTCACGGCGTCGGGCACGGTGACGGCCGCGAATGCCGGGGGCATAAATCAGTTCCTGAATCAAGGGACGTTTATTAAGCAAGGCACCGGGGCGGCGACCTTCAATGCGTTCGTTCCGTTCCATAATTCGAACATCGTCGAGGTCCAGGCCGGCTCGTTGGATCTGGCAGGAGGCGGAACCCACACAGGCGATTTCCTGCTGACCGGGGCGACGTTGTTTACCAACGGGACTCACACCTTCCAAGATACGAGCGATGTGACCGGGACAACTGGTGCGTTGCGAGTGAATGGCGGCACGGCGACCTTTGCGGGGGCTGTCCAGGTTGGACTCCTCACGAACAATGGCACCACGATCTTCAATGGTCCGTTGCAGGCCAACTCTATAGGAACGGTTGGCACTACGACGATTAACACCGCTTTGACAGTGACCCAGCTCGATCTGGCTGGCGGCACGCTGAATGGGAGTGGAGATATCACCGTCACCACTCTCATGAATTGGACAGGCGGCACGATGAGCGGCACAGGGCGGACGATCATTGGTCCGTCAGGCTCGCTGTTAATCAATAGCGGAGCGGTGACGCTGAGCCGGGTGCTAGAGAACCAAGGGACCATCACCTGGACGGCGGGCCCGTTGCAGCTCAATAGCGGGCAGTTGCTCAATACCGGGACCTTCATCACGAACACAACGGGTTTACTCCAATCGTATGGGACCGGCGGGACGAACCGGTTCACCAACCAAGGGATCTTCCGCAAGCAGGGGACGGGGACGGTGCAGTTCACAGCCAGCTCCACGGGGGTGGCGTTCGATAATGCGAGTACGGGTACGGTGGAGGTACAAGCGGGCAGTTTAGAACTGCTGCAGGGGGGGACGCACACGGGCACCTTCAATATCACCACGATTCTCTGGCTGAACGGGGTCCACGACTTTCAAGCCCCTAGTGTGATTACGGGCAATGTTGTGCGGGCGACAGGCGGGACCACGACCTTCTCGGCGCCCGGTCAATGGGGCACGTTGGTTGTCGATAGTGCCACGGTGATTTTGAACGCCAACATCATCGTGAGCGGCTATGGGCAAGGCGGCGGGACGCTCACGGGACCGGGCAACCTCACCATTCAAGGTGGCGGGAATTGGTCCGGTGGGACAATGAGCGGGACGGGGCGGACGATCCTCGGACCAACGGCATCCATGGCTTTTGACATTAATGCGCGTACGCTGAGCCGGGTGCTGGAGAACCAAGGGACCATCACCTGGACGGCGGGCCCGTTGCAGCTCAATAGCGGGCAGTTGCTCAATACCGGGACCTTCATCACGAACACAACGGGTTTACTCCAATCGTATGGGACCGGCGGGACGAACCGGTTCACCAATCAAGGGATCTTCCGCAAGCTCGGCAGTGGAACGACGCAGTTTACGACCAGCACGAACGGCGTGGCGTTCGAGAATCAAAACACGATCGACGTTCAAGCCGGGACCCTCTCTCTCTTAAGCAACAGCCTCCTGAATTTCTCCGGCACCACGCTCACCGGCGGGACCTACCTTATTTCAAGCACAGGCATACTTCAGTTCACCGGCGCGAACATCGTTACAAACGTGGCGAATATTATTCTGAGTGGAACCGCAACGAATCCAATCGTCAACGAATCGAGTGTCAATGCACTCGCGAATTTCGCCACGAATGCGGCGACGGGAAGTTTCTCGCTTCAAAGCGGTCGGGACTTTACCCGAACCGGCAACTTCACGAATGCCGGCGCCATCTCGCTTGGTCCTGGCAGCATCTATACGGTTACCGGCGGAACGTACACGCAAGCGGCGACCGGCGTGCTCACGGTCCAGATCAATGGACTCAATGCGACAACCAATATCGGGAAGCTTGTGGTATCGGGGAACGCCTCGCTCAATGGCACGCTGAACATTCAACTCACAGATGGCTATGTGCCGGTGATCGGCGATACCTTCCAGATTCTGTCGTTTGGTTCGCTCACGGGGGATTTCCTCAATGTGAACGGAATCGATTTCCGCCCTGGCCTCCGGTTCCAGCGCGATCTCACTGCCACGACGATGCAGCTCACGGTGGTCGAGGCGGGGGTAGTCCCAGGCCCCACAGTGCTATCGAGCGTGCCAGCTGAAAACGGTGTGGTCGCGCCAGGGGTCTTTGTCTACGAAGCGCAGTTCAGCGAGGCGATGGCCGTTGGGAGCCTCGGACCAGAAGATGTACGCCTACGCGACAAACTGACCGGTGCCACCTATATTCCCGCTGCGCTCGAATTCACCGCGGCCACGAATCGACTCCGCGTCACCTACATCAATTTGCCGGAAAGCGACTATGAACTCACGCTCGTGTCGTCCGATACGGCATTCCGTAGTGTCACCGGCAATCGTCTCGATGGAGACAACGACGGTCATGAAGGTGGCGACTTTATCGTCAACTTTCGGCTCGATACGGCAGTGCGCCCGCTCATGGCCCCGACACAGCCAGTTACTCCGGCCGGATCAGCTATCTACCAAACGCCTGTGACCGTACCGTCGGCGGCGAACCTTTCAAGCGGCCTCATCAGCTGGTGGAAGGCCGATGGGACCGCGGGAGACAGCCAAGACGGAAATACTGGCACACTCCAAAACGGAGTAACTTTTGGACAGGGCCAGATAGGACAAGCGTTCCAATTCGACGGCATCAACGACTATGTGAACATTCCCGATTCTGCCACGCTTGATAGCGCCACAACGGCCATGTCGGCCAGCACCTGGATCAAGCCGGAAATCCCGGTCGATGCAGACGGAGGGTTTATCTTTAGCCGGCGAGATCCCTCCCTGAGCGAAGGGTTTTCTGTCTCGTTGGCACAAGACGGGAGTATTCAGCTCACCGTACGGACATCGACGAGTCCCACGATCTCTGGTTCAATCTTTCGATCCGCCGCTGGCGTCGTTACGTTTGGCCAGTTCCAACACATTGCTGCTGCTGTCGATACCGGGACCGGGGCGGCTCAAATGTGGATCGATGGACGTGCGGTGGCGCTGACTACTGTCTTTGGGCCTTCAACATTGAGTGGCACCCTCACAAATGTGAATCAGCATTATATTGGACGGCGGCAGGATCCAGCTCTTTCTGGAAACGGTGGACATTTTAAAGGTCTGATCGATGAAGTTCGCCTCTATAATCGAGCTCTCACGACTGCTGAAGTGGAAGCGCTCGCTGGGTACCTGTCTCCGGGTGGTCGCTTCCACGGGATCGGCGACATTGATGCCTACACGCTCAATCTGATAGCTGGTCAGACCATCACCGTTCAGCTGACTCCACAAGATCCGTCCATTCAGGCACGCATTGAAGTGGTGGGAACGGATGGGACCACGGTGCTCGGCACCGTTGATGCGGCAGGTCCAAGTGCGGTTGCGCTGGTGCAGACGGTTTCCGTTCCGACGACTGGTACGTACACGATCCGCGTGACGGATCTGGCCGGTGCCGGAACGTATCAACTCTCAACCACGCTCAATAGTGTGGTCGAGACTGAACAGTTTGGAAGCGCGACGAACAATACAATTGTCACCGCGCAGGATCTGACCTCGTCGGCCCTTGCGCTGCAAGGCACCGTCACCAGGCTTGCTGTGACCGGCACGACGGAAGCCGGGCAAAGCGACTACT
>CAYNDW010000342.1:0-6828 GCA_964395375.1 uncultured Cytophagia bacterium | reverse complement strand
AGTTTTTGCTCTAACTTCACTCCACGCAAATCAATTCGCGCGGCGCGGGCGTCAACACTTCGCAGCCGGTTGCGGTGATGAGCACGTCATCTTCGATGCGGATGCCGCCGAGGCCGGGGAAATAGACGCCGGGTTCAATGGCGGCAACGGTGTTAACGGGAATCATATCTTTGCTCTCCGGACCGATGCGCGGCAAGGCGTGCACGTCAAGCCCGAGGCCATGGCCGAGCGAATGATTGAAGTAAGTTGCGAGGCCGTGCGCTTCAAAATGTTTGCGCGCGACGGCGTCGAGGTCGATGGCTTTCATGGGCGCGCGCGCCGAGGCATAGGCTAACTCGCCCGCTTCTTTCACCACGCGATAAGCGTCGCGCAATTTTTTATCCGGCTCGCCGATGGCAATAGTGCGCGTGAAGTCCGCGGCATAGCCTTCGACCACGCAACCGAAATCAATCACCACCATGTCGCCGAATTGCAGTTCGCGCGCAGAGCTACGCGCATGCGGCAATGCCGAACGCGGCCCGGCGGCGACGATGGGTTCGAATGGCTCAATCTGCGAGCCGCATTTGCGTGCGAGGTAATTCAACTCCGTGGTGACGTCGGCTTCGGTCGCACCCGGCCGCACATGCGGCAGCAAGCGTTGCCACACGAGCGTGGTGAGGTGCGCCGCTTTTTTAATGATCAAAATTTCTTCGGGCGATTTCTCGGCGGCGACTTTGCCGAGCAGATGTTCGGTGAGTTTGAACTCGAGTTTGGGAAAGTGCTTGCGGATTTGCGCGAGCACGCTGTAGGTGAGATGATGCTCTTCAATGCCGGCTTTGGCGTTTTCCGCGAGCGGGTTGCGGTCTTTGATCGCGCCAATCAGATCGCGCTGCGCGATGAGCACTTGCGCGTTATGTACTTCTTCCTGCGCTTGATCGCGATAGCGCCAGTCCGTCGCAAAATAAGATAGCTCGGAGGTGATCAGAGCTATGCCATTGGTGCCGGTGAAGCCGTAGAGATAGCGCAAACTGGAAGGCGCGCTGAGAAACAAGCCGTGCAGGCCGAGCGTTTTGAGGCGCTGCTGCACGCGCGTTATTCTATCCGGCATTCTGCGTCTCTTGCAAACGTTTCTTGAGATAATCGATCTTGTCGCGATAGTTGCGATTCGTTGGGTCTTTCTTGCTCAAGAGTTCGAACACGCCAATGGCTTTGGCATATTGCCCTTGGGCCGCGTAAATCTCGCCCAATGTGGGGGTGACGATTTTATCGCGACCGCCGGCTTCGCGCAATCCACCGAGCGCAAGCGTTTCAGTTTCCGCGGCTTTGCCGAGATTGGCGGGTTGCTCCATGCGCGAAGGCGAAGGCTCCGCGGGCTTGCGCGCCGCGGGCGACCACATTCTTTCCTCCGAAGCGGCGAGTTCGTCGAGATCAAGATCGAAATCAACGGGACGACGTTTGGAGGGAGTGAGTGATTGGGGTGGAAAATTTTCTTCTGCGCTTTCCAGCCGCGCGAGTGGCGGCGCGGTTTTAACCTCGACTTTAAGCTTCTCTTCTTTGGCGGCGCGTTTCCAAGCAGAATTGTCTTCCGGCGCGGACTCTTCTTTTTTCGCCGCGGTGGGAGGCATCGTCGGCGTGGTCACGTCGCTCTTACCGCGTTGATAGGTCGCGACGTTGGCTGCAGCCTCGTCCATCATTTCATCTTGAAAGATGTCGTCCAAAATCGAAGAGAATCGCGCTTCATCATTTTTATTCAATGCCGGCGCAGGCGCCGCGGTTATTGCCGGCTCCGGCGCGGGGCGTTTGACAATGGGAATTTCGAAATCGCCGTTGACCGGTTCGGGTTTCGGTTTGTTCACGCTAGCCGGTGTGGGCGCGGTGCGCAGATCTTTGCCGACGATAAAGGGCGTTGCTTCGCGTTGTTCTTTCGCCGCTGCCGGCTTGGGCGCGGGAGCCGGACGCGGCGCACTTACCGGCGGCGCAACCGGCTCTACGGGTTTGTTCGTTTCCGCTTTGCGCGCGAACTCTTCAACCATGCTCTGCACTTTTTCATCGAGCGGATCGAGATGTTGAATTTTGCGATAACTCATCTCGCAGGTATTTTCCCAGCCGATTTCGCGCATGAGGTCGCCATAATGACGATGCGCGGCGAGATACTTGGGATCGTAGAGCAGCACGCGTTTAAATTCTTTCTCGGCTTGGTCAAAATATTTTTTTTGCATGTAACACTTGCCCAGCACCATATGTCCGGTGACGTAATAGGGGTGGCGCCGAATGCCTTCTTCGCAAATACGAATGGCTTCGTCGATGCGACTATTTTTCATCAACGCGTCGGCCACGCGGGCAAAGGTCAAGGACTCCGGATTTTGTTGCAAGGAAACCTGCAAGGTTTCGAGGCTTTCTACTTCGGCTTTACTCATACAACGGTTCCTTACAAACGTGTGCTGTCATGAGGCACGACAGCGTTTTTGAGGTTGAATAAAAAACTAATGCGATTGCAGCGCTGCTTTGACACGCCCCAGCAGCCAAGACTCTTGTTCGAAGCGCGCTTTGATTTGCGGCCACACCAGGTCTTTCAGCGAAAGATAACCGATAAACCCATAGCCAAAGGCAAACAGAGCTTGAAACGGAATGGCCGCGAGCTCGACATAATATAGCGACAACCCGATGCCGGCCAAACTATAGCTGGCAAGCAGAATTTCAAAAATGCCGGTCGCGGTCAAGCGCCCGCGTTTCTTGCCGGCAGAGAAATAAATCTTGCCGCGAAATTGGTCGGCGTTGTTCTCGATGCGATACTTGGGCGTGCGCGTGAATTCGCTGCGTTGATTAAACAACCCAAGCACGATCGCGCGCGTGTTGTTCCACGCCAAACCCATGCTGCCCGCCATAAACAAGGGGAAGCCTAAAATCTTGCGCCGCCAATCCGGATACAACGCCTTTTGGGAATGCAGATACATTAGGAACGAACCCCAAAACGAGAGCGCAAACAGCGAAGTCAAGGCGAAATAGAAGCTGTGATTGGCCGTCCCTTCATTCTTAATCCATACCAAAAACGGATTCAAGAGGCTGACGATGAGAATGAAAGGAAAAACCAAGTTGTTGGCTAAATGCACGGTGCCTTGCAGTTTGAGTCGCAGCGGTAAATTTGCGCGCCATAAACTGGGCAAGATTTTCTTTGCGGTTTCAATTGCGCCTTTGGTCCAGCGAAATTGCTGCGAACGCAGTCCGCCGATCTCCGCGGGTAATTCCGAATCGCAGACCGTGTCCGTCAGATATTTGAAATTCCAGCCGCGCAGTTGCGCGCGATAGCTCAAATCCAAATCTTCGGTAAGCGTGTCGTCGGACCAATTGCCCGCGTCGAGAATGCAGGCTTTGCGCCAAATGCCGGCGGTGCCGTTGAAATTGATGAAGAAGCCCGCGCCGTTGCGCGCCGCCTGTTCAATCACAAAATGGCCGTCCAACCCGATGGCTTGCAAACGCGTGAGTATGGAGTAGTCGCGATTCAAATGTCCCCAACGCGTTTGCACCATGCCGATTTTGTTGTCGGAAAAATACGGCAGTGTGCGCATGAGAAAATCGCGCGGCGGAACAAAGTCGGCGTCGAAGATGGCGATGAACTCGCCGGCGGCGTTTTCCAATCCGGCGCGTAATGCGCCGGCTTTGTAGCCGCTGCGCTCCTCGCGATGCAAGAGTTTTATGTCGAAGCCTTGCGCGCGATATTCCGCGACACATTTTCGCGTCACGTTTAGCGTTTCATCCGTGGAGTCATCCAATACTTGAATTTCAAGTAAGTCGCGGGGATAGTCCAAACGGCATGCGGCGCGGAGCAAACGCTCGACGACATAATACTCGTTGTAAACCGGCAATTGCACGGTGACGCGCGGCGGGCGAGTGAGCGGCTTGGGGCGAAGTCCGGTGAGACCGCGATGCTTCTTATAATAATAAACCATCACGAAGCCGTGGGCGCCAAAGATAAGCAAGATGAACAAGGCCGCGAAGTAGACGGACAGGATGCTATATTCAAGAACGATACTCATAAGATGAGATTGCGCTGGAAAAAGTGGTTAATCTCCGGCGTGAATCTATTCCTCTCTCCTTAAAAATTTTAAACGGCGGCAATTATAAGCAAATCGCTTTTCAGGCGCAAGGCTTTGTTCTGCGCGGCTTCGAGGCATGTCAAATTTTAAATTGGACATATTCAATTTAATATTTGCACTGCTCTTGATTCGAAAATTTCACACCCTCACCATCCGCTCACGGATTTGTTGAGCACTTCCGCGGCGATTTTATCCACCGCTTGTTTGATCGCGCTCTCGCGATCGCCCGAAGTCGCGTCGCTCGGGGCATAGGTTCCGAATTGCGTCAGCGTTTCTTCCCAAACGACTTTGCGTTTTTTTGCGTCTTCAAATTTAATCTGCACCACCAGCGTGACGCGAACCTCTTGCACTTGCTCCGCTTTGGTATAGGCGCCGGCCTGTTCCGATACGCGCAGCAAGGTGCCGTTGACAATGACATCTGCGGCGCGGCGATCGGCAATCTTCAAACTGTTGTCGCGCGTGAAGGCGGCAATGACCGCATTGGTGATTTGCTCTTTGACGCCAAACTCCGCGGTTTGGTCATTGAACACCGGCACGGCCACGGTTTTCAAACCCGTATTGCCGGAGCTGGAAAAAGAATATGGGCCGCAGGCGAGAGCGGATAACAACGGAAGCAACAAAGCTAATCCAGCTATGAGTCGCACAGGAATATTCCCCCCTTGAGGGGGGTTAGGGGGGTGTTTTTCAAATCGAACACCCATGCCCTCACGCTGAGGATTCTCCAAGATTTCAAGACACCCCCCTGCCCCCATCGATGGGGGAATTTGTCGGCTCGCGTTGAAAACGCGGGCGAGTCTTTCAAACAGCAAGGAGGTCATCACTTTCATCTTCTGCTTTCGCCGAAAAAACGTTTTGCCTTCAAAACGGCAGATCATATTCTTTGATCTTGCGATACAGCGTGCGCTCGCTGATTTTGAGCAGCTTCGCGGCTTTGCGACGATTGCCGCGCGTGCGTTCGAGCGCGTCGTGGATCAAGCGCTTTTGCATGCCTTCAATCGATTCGAAACTGTCCTCGACTTTGGTGACCTCGCCGGAATTGACTTCATGCACCAGCGCGCCGTCTTCGTAGCCGGGCTTGAGACGGCGCAGGGGTGAAATGTATTTGCCGACGATCAACTCGCGCAACTGCGCAATCTCATTCTTTAAATCAACCAACGCGCGATAGATAAACTCGCGCTCGACTTCTTCGCTGGAACGATTGGTGGGCACGGGCAGCGGGCGCGAAAATTCGTTTTTACGCGGCAGATGGCGCAGCAACGTCGCTTCGTCGATGCGGCGGCCGCGCTCAAGCACGATCAGCATCTCCACGAAATTTTTCAGTTCGCGCACGTTGCCGGGCCAGTGATACTCCTGCATCACGCGCATAGCCGAATCGGAGAAACCTTCGAACTCGATCTTGTTCTGCCGGCAAAAGTCGGTCACGAATTTTTTCACCAGCAGCGGAATATCCTGGCCGCGTTCGCGCAGCGGCGGAATGCGAATGCGAATCGCATTCAAGCGGTAAAACAGGTCCTGCCGAAAATTGCCTTGATCCACGGACTCGCGGAGATCACGATTCGTGGCTGCGATCAAGCGCACATCCACCGCGCGCGCGCTGCTGCCGCCCACGCGAATGAAATCCTTGCCTTCGAGAATGCGCAAAAATTTTACCTGCGCCGCGAGCGGCATTTCGCCGACTTCATCGAGAAAGAGCGTGCCGCTATCCGCGGATTCAAAATAGCCTTTGCGCGCGCCAATGGCGCCCGTGAATGCGCCTTTCTCGTGGCCGAACAATTCCGATTCGATAATGCCCTCGGGAATCGCGCCGGCATTGACCACCACAAAAGGCTTGTCCGCGCGTTTGCTCACCCCATGAATCGCATGCGCAATGAGTTCTTTGCCGGTGCCGCTCTCGCCGTGAATGAGCACCGTAATATCGGTCGCCGCGACTTGTTGCACGGTTTCGAGAATTTGCAGAATCTCCGGCGAGTTGCCGACTAGCCCGATCTCCGCGCGTAAAGTATCGAGCGTGACTTCCGTGTCCGTATTCTTGTTTTGCGTCGCAATCATACTTGATCTATTCTTTGCTCACCACAGCATTCTTCTCAAACAAAATTCGTTCGCACAATCTTCCCGGCGGATAACTTTTTTGATTAAGCGTGCTTCGCGCGTTGACGAAACCAATCCACGGTCTCTGCCAAGCCTGCGCTCAGCTTCATTTGCGGCTCCCAGCCGAGCAAACGTTTGGCTTTGGAATAATCCAACACGCTGCGCATCTGCTCGCCGGCTTTGGCCGGAGCGTGTTGTGCTTGCGCGCGATTGCCGGTGGCCTGGTTAATATGCGCGAACAGTTCATTCACGTCCGTTTCAATGCCGGTGCCGACGTTGAAATAATCGCTGTGCGCATAATTGAGCGCGGCAACATTGGCGGCCACGACGTCGCCGACGTAAACATAGTCGCGCGTTTGTTTGCCGTCGCCGTTGATGAGCGTCTGCTCGCCGGCCAACAAACGCGCGCTGAAAATCGCGACCACTCCGGCTTCACCGTGCGGGCTTTGGCGCGGGCCATAAACATTCGCATAGCGCATGAGGCCGTAGGTCATGCCGTACATTTGACCAAACACCGCGATATACTTTTCGCACGTGAGCTTGGTGATGCCATAAGGCGAAGCGGGCCAGGTGCGATGTTCTTCATCCGCGGGAAATTTTTCCTGCTCGCCATACATCGCGCCGCCGGAAGAGGCAAAGAGAATTTTCTTCACGCCGGTATTGCGCG
>CAYNDW010000341.1:0-6834 GCA_964395375.1 uncultured Cytophagia bacterium | reverse complement strand
TGAGAAAATTTTTCTTGATTCTGGTTTCTGGATCCTTGATGCTGGAGGCAGAAGTCTCGTGTCGAGCATCGAGGGGCAAGCAACCAGCATTAAGCGCAGCCAACCTAGCCGCTCGTCATCACTTTTGCATGACGATAAAAAAAGGAGTCCTAGTGATAAACAGATTTGAGGAAGGAAAAAACGCGGAGTTGATCGCGATTACTCCGCGGTGGAGGACGCGCCACGCCGATACTTAATCAAGCGCACGCTGTTTCCTTTGCGATTGAAATGGACTTCGTCCATCAATCGATACATCATGTAAATGCCTCGGCCACGAGGCTTGTATAAATTCTCGGGCGCGGTGGGATCAGGCAAGTGGTGATGATTGAAGCCCTTGCCGTGATCGCTAATTTTGATTTCACCCCGGCGCTCGTCAATCTTCGCTTCGACCTTGACGCGAAGCTGCGCATTGAAGCCGTGCCCGTGTTCCATCGCGTTGGTCAAAGCTTCCACCAACGCGATTTTGAGATTGATTTCTTCCAGCGAAATAATGCCGAAACGCACGAGCATTTCGGTTAATTGATTCGCGGCGCCGGTGACGAAGTCGAGGCTGCTCGGCAATTCGAAGCGCACGGTCTGCGTGAGTTTTGGAAATACGCGCGGCGGCGCGAGCAACTCCTGATGAAACCCTAAAATTTTGCGCAACGCACTGAGCGCCTGCTTGGCCGAGCACGGAATCGGGATGAGATGGACCGCGCCGGCATTCAATGCGCCGATGGCTTCGTTCATGCGCTTTTGATCCGACAAGATGATGACCGGCAAAAACGGAAAGCGATTGCGCGTGACCGCAACCATTTGCGCCGAGGGCATATCTTGCGGAGGCACTTCGAGCAGGAGCACATCGCGATAACACTGTTGCAGTGCGTTCAATGCTTCGTGCGCAGAGTCTGTGACCTCGACTTCCATGCCGTTCTCGCGCAGGGTTTGCACCAAAGCGCTCGTTTGATTGAGTTGGCCATCCACCAACAAAATACGCGGGAGGTAAACTTCTAACTTGGCATTCGTCATAATAAGTGTAAGCCGGAATCCTTCCTGGTTTATGCTGCGAGCGAATTTACACCAACGCCGCGGCTCGCGGAAACGAGCGCGTTGGTCGTCGTGCTTTCGCGCCGAGCACGAGCGGGATCGCGTGACCACATTGCGGGCAAGCCGCCTCGTCCAAATTGATCGCATTCACGCTATGCCACGTGCGCTCAATCAGCAAAGCATGGCAAATCGGGCAATAGGTATTGTTGCCTTCCCTCGTGTGAATATTGCCGGCGTAAACGTAATGCATGCCCAAATCCAGCGCGAGCAGCCGCGCCTCTTCAAGCACTGCGCTCGGCGTGTGCGGCAAGTGCATCAGCTTGTAATCGGAATGAAACGCGCTGAAATGCAGCGGCACTTCCGGGCCGAGATATTCGAGCAGCCACAAACACATGTCGCGAATTTCATCGAGCGCATCGTTCAATGTCGGAATAATTAAATTCGTGATCTCGATCCAAGTCGTGCCGCGCCGCTTGAGTTGCTTTAGCGTTTCGAGCACGGGCTGCAAATGCGCCAAACACGTTTTGCGATAAAAATTCTCGGTGAAGCCTTTGAGATCGATATTCGCCGCATCCATGTGCTCGTATACTTCGGGCAAGGCTTCGGGCGTGATGTATCCCGCGGTGACCATGACCGTTTTCAAGCCGTGTTCGTGCGCGAGCTTTGCGATGTCGATTGCATACTCGGCCCAGATGGTGGGATCGTTATAAGTGAATGCGATGCTCGGACAGTTTTGCGCGAGCGCCAGTTGCACCACTTGCTCCGGCAGGAGCGTTTGCGCGCGGTGCTGATCATACCTGGCTTTGGAGAGGTCCCAATTCTGGCAAAATTTGCAACCGAGATTACAACCCGCGGTGCCGAGGGAAAGAATCTGAGTGCCGGGCAGGAAATGCGCAAGGGGTTTCTTTTCGATGGGATCGCTATGAACGGCGTAAGGATTTGCGTATGCCAGGGAATAGAGTACGCCCTGGTCATTTTTGCGCACAAAACAAAATCCGTTTTGACCGTCGCCGAGCTCACAATAGCGCGGGCAGAGATAGCAGCGTACTCGTTGATCTGCTAGTTTTTCGTAAAAGCGTGCTTCCACCATAGGCCTTTGTTGTTTCAAAACCGGCGCGAAAGTAAAGAACTCTTCCTGAAAAAGCAAGAAAGGATTCGGGCAGTTTGCGAGCGCGCAATGCGCTCGCACACGATGCGGGCAGGAGGACGCCATTGCCGGCGGCGGAAAGTCGAGCACACGATTGCGAAGAAGGATTCGAAAATAGACAAGACCGCGCAGCCATGTCGAATGAAGAATTCTTTAAGGCTCTGGATGAATTATATTTTTGCCAGGAGAAAAGAGCCGAACGAGAAGCAGAAGGGCGAAGAATATTCCTCGAGAAGATGCGCGCCTGCCTGCTCACATGGAAAAGTGCGTTGAAAGCTGGAATGTGGGAAAACCTGCATCACCAATCTCCGAAATCAATCAGCCGCAAGCGCTCGCACCTCCACCACCGTGTTAAAATCCGGGATGCCGCAGAGCGGGTCAACTACCCCGCGCGCGATCAAAATATTTCCCTCCGGCCAATGCACTTGCAAATTCCCCGACTTGATTTCGGCAAGTTTCACCCGTCCGCGATACTCTCCAATTTCATTTCGCAACAAAATCGTTTGACCTTCCCGCAGTTGCAAACGGTGTGCATCCTCCGCGCTCATTAGCACATCTTCGCGCGCCGCCCCATTGAGCGGATCAATCTCGTCTTGCACCATGCTGTTGAATTGCTTGCCGCGCCGCGTGGTGACGGTGAACTTGCCATTGTTCACTCTCCCCCAATTCGGCTGCAATGCCGCAAAGCCGGCGCGCCGGTCCGGCGTGCCAAACGCATAGCCTTCGCACAGTCGCGTGCCGCCCCATTGCATGGCCTCGCCTTGGGCTTTGAGATTTTGAATGCCGTCATAAAAAGGCACGGCGCGCGCAATCTCTTCGCGAATCTGTTGCGCGTTCTCGAAATGAATTTGCGCGCGGCGTTCGGGATAAGTTTGCTCCGCCAATTCCATGAAAATTTCCCACTCGCTTTTAGCTTCGCCAATGCGCCGGCCCGGAATTTCCGGCGAAAAATAGATGCGGCGCTCCGTTGAAGTTTCCGTGCCGCCGCCGCGCTGCTCATAACGCGTGCATGCCGGCAACAAGAGCACCGTCTCTTGCGGCTCGAGCAGCATTTGCGGCGTGAGCACGAGATCTTGATGCACGCGCAGCGGCACGTTGAGCAAGGCCTCGCGCACATATTCCGGCTCGGGCAACGTTTCAAGAAAATTTCCGCCGGCAATATAAAACAGATCGAGCTTGCCCTCATGCGCCGCGTCAATCATTTCCACTGCCGAATAGCCTTGGTCGGATGGAACGGGAAAGCCCCACATGGCTTCAAACTTTTTCGCCGACTCCGCGCTCACCGGCACGCCGCCGGGAAACTGATTCGGCACGGCGCCCATCTCACCTCCACCTTGCACGCCGCTGTGGCCGCGTATCGCCATCAAGCCGCATTTCTCTTTGCCCACAAAACCGCGCGCGAGCGCAAGATTGATGATGGCCTTGACATTCTCCACGCCATTGCGATGCTGCGTGATCCCCATGCTCCACACCAACACGGCGCTCCGCGCGTGCGCCAACATTTCGGCAAAGGCCAACATCTCTGCCGCGCTTGCGCCAGAAGCGCGCTCTAACATTTCCCAGGATTGTTGCGCGAGCGTGGCTTTCAAATTTTCAAAGCCGTTGGTAATGAGATTAAATCGTATAAACAACTCCCAATCTCTCTCTATCAAATGTTTGAGCACGCCGTTGAGAAATGCGAGATCACCGCCGATGTGTACTTGAAAAAAACGATCCGCGAGCTTGGTGCCGAACATCGCGCTTTCAAACACCGAGGGCACCCAATATCTCTCCAAGCCGGGCTCGCGATAGGGATTGATGACGACGATCTTTGTGCCCTGCTTTTTGGCATAATACATATACTTGGTGGTGACGGGCTGGTTGTTCGGCGCATCGCTGCCGATGAACACGAGCAGGTCCGTGCCGATCCAATCGCTATACGAACAAGTTGAAGCGGACACGCCAAGCATGTGTTTGAGCGCGACCGTGCTGGGCGCGTGGCAAATGCGCGCGGAGTTGTCGAGGTTGTTCGTGCCCAAAAAGCGCGCGACTTTTTGCGCGACATAATAAACTTCATTCGTGAGGCCGCGCGAGGTGAGATAAAACGCCAAGCGTTGCGGGTCGGTTTTGCGAATCTTCGCAGCGATCAGAGCGAGCGCTTGGTTCCAATTGATCCGGCGAAAGCCTGCCTCTCCAACGCGGCGCAACATGGGATAGGGCAAGCGGCCCAGGGCGCGCAATTCCGCCGAGCTTTGAGCGAGCAAGGGCTGCACGTTTTCCAGAGCGCGAATATCAAGGCCGGGCGCGGTGTTCAAGCGCATGAGATTGAGCCGCACCATGCACAAATGCGTGCCCTCCATCGTGAAGTCGCGCATGCCCGTGGTGCCGAGCGCGCAGCCATCGCACACGCCGTTATTCAGAATGCGCCACGCATACCGCAATTCGTCACGATTGCGAAACGCGACTTTGAGCATGTCCCAATAATGATTCGGTTTCACATGACCGAGGCCGTTGGGAATGAACGAGACCCAAGTGGAGGGCGACCAAAATTTCATGAGAGGGCGTGGGAGAGGTTCGAACTCATGCTCGAACGATTGCGCGGCGTATCCTGTGGGAATAGAGACGGCGTTGTCCTAAAAACGCAGCCGCATTCTAAGCATGCGTCGTTAGAAAAGCAAGGGAGAGCTGGCGCAAAGTTAGAGTTGAACTTTAAAAAGGCTTCCCTCGACGATATCTTCGACGAGTTCGCGCGCTGCTATTTCAAGCCCGCTTCATGTTGAACACCACGTTCCACTCCCATAAAAAAAATCCCACGAAAGCTTTTGCCTTCGTGGGATTTTTATTTGGGGGGAAAAAGAAAAGGCGAATAAAAGAAGCTGCTTATGCCGAGCCTGGCAGTATCATAAACAAAATTACTGCTTGCCGGCTTCCGCGGCCGCGGAGGTTCCGCCTTTGGAGTGCTGCGCTTGTAAAGCGCGAATGGCTTTGTGCAACTCCTCGAAATTTTCAAACGGGCCGGCCATCTCCAGCGCGCGGTCGCAGCGTTGCATGTGCATTGCGGCCAAATCCAGCGCGGCTACGACTTGCAGTTCGCTCGCGGGCGCCCCTTGCAAAATGCGCGCGCGATGCAATTGACATTCGGCGAGAAAAGCCTGGCTGGGCCGGGGAAACGCTTGAATGCGCTCGTATAATTTTTCCCAAACCGGCAGCGCCTCTTCGCCGCGCCCGACTTTTTCGAGCAGCACGCCGCGATGATAAAGCACGCTCGCATTCCGAGGCAACTGCGGCAGCAATTTTTCATTGAGGGCGAGCGCGCGCGGGTATTCGCCTTCGTGCATATATAAATCTTGCAAGGTCAGCTCCGCATCGCGTCCGACATAACGCGCTTTCGCCTGCACCACAGCGAGGAGGCGCAGCGCTTCTTTGCGACCGCCGGAAAACAAGCCGATCCCCATGCCGAGCTTTTTGCTCTTCCAATATTCATACAAGGCCAAAGCCAAATCCGGATCAACAAAATCGCGGTCGCGTTGGCGCGCCTGCTTCATGGCATTCAGCGCGAGAATGGCGTCTTGCAAGCCGCCCGCCCATTCGCCGCGATTGAAACGGTGCAGCGCAAGGTTGCCTTTGGCCGAGCCGAGCATGAACCACGCCTCCGCGGTGTTGGCTTTGCGCGCATGCTTCTGCGCGAGTTGCTCGCCGCGGCGGCTCAGGCTGTCCATCGCAGCTTCGAAAATGCGCACCCGATAGACGCGCATCATGCCTTGGTAAATGGTTGCGGCCATAACGTCGCCGGTGGGGTCATCCGGCAATAATACCCGCAACTCGTCACACAGCGCGAAGGCGCTGTCATAGTGTTCGTGATGCAGATGGTCGAAGGTGCGTTGCACTAAGTGCGAGCGCCGCTCCAAACTCTGGGCAACAACATTGCGCTCGCTTACTGCGAGGGTCATCACCATCAGCGCGAGAGTCTTTGGTAGCCATGTTTGTCTGCAATTTCTCCGCGCAGCAATTTTAATTCTTGCGGGTCGCTGGTTCAATAAGGACTCTTCCTTTTTTGATCTTAATTTTTACAATTTCCGGCCTGATCCGCCGTAAGGCTTGATTTAGCTTTTCATCAAAAGAATAAAATTCGTCGACTTCCCAGTGCAGCGCGCAAGAGGCGATAATGAAATCCATGGTTTTTAAGAACAGTCGGGAGAAATTGCCAAGAAGAACTTCGTCCCAGAATCTTATTCCGCCAAAACGAATCTCAGTATAGGGCGACATGTTACGGAACTTTTCACCAATTTGCCGGACTTGCTCATGATTCAGAAGTTCGTGCGTCAAAACATTCATTAACTCAAAGCGACCGGCTTCCGAGACGAGGATCTTCTTTTTCCGCAGTAATAAGTCATCAACAATGGCATTCGCTTCTCGGTGAAAAATATCATGCTTCACGTAATAGGCAAACCAGACTCCGGTGTCTAGCATAGCTTCGGGCATACTATTTTCTCCTTTGTTTCGCAGTGCGACGAGGATAGCGCTCACGGCGATGCGACCGGATGATTTTAACCGAGTTCGTCGGTCGCCCAATATCAACCTGCAAAGCCCGAAGTTGACTCAATGCTTCTTCCGGAGTCAATGGCGCTTTAACTTCAACAGGA
>CAYNDW010000340.1:0-6835 GCA_964395375.1 uncultured Cytophagia bacterium | reverse complement strand
CGCATTTCTGGACTTTTTGACTCCCTATGAAAAACAATCCGGAACAATTTAATAGCAATCAGCCCCATACCGAAAAAACATCAGTTGAGCAAAAGGAGAAAGAACCTAGATACAAACCGAATAGAGTTGTAATCGCAGGCCCAGCGCATTCTGGAAAATCAGTTTTTTCAACATCGATAATAGAAAATTTTCCAGATGGATGCAACATCTTTCATGCGACTCCTGACGGTGAAGGAGATTGCCGCGAAGGAGCGTTTGAAAATTACGCACGTCACCGAAACCCACATTCATGCGGATTTCCTCAGCGGCAGCCGCGAGTTGGCCGCGGCCACGGGCGCCGAGCTTTTGCTCTCCGATGAAGGCGGCCCGGATTGGCTTTATCAATTTCCGCATCGCAGCTTGAAAGACGGCGAGGTGTTCAAAGTCGGCAATCTGAAAATTGAAGTCATGCACTCGCCCGGCCACACGCCCGAGCACATTAGCTTTCTCGTCACCGATTTGCCCGCGGGCGATGCGCCACTCATGATTCTCAGCGGCGACTTCGTGTTCGTCGGCGATGTGGGCCGCCCGGATTTGTTGGAGAAAGCCGCGGGCATTAAAGGCACGCAAGAACTCGGCGCGCGGCAGATGTTTGAATCGCTCAAAAAATTTAAAGCGCTGCCCGACTATGTGCAAGTGTGGCCCGGCCACGGCGCCGGCTCCGCCTGCGTCAAAGCGCTCGGCGCGGTGCCGAGTTCAACGGTCGGCTATTCGAAATTGACGAACTGGGCGCTGCGTTACAATGACGAAGCGCCGTTCGTGCAATCGCTGCTCGAAGGCCAACCCGAGCCGCCGAAATATTTTGCGATGATGAAGCAGCTCAACAAAGTCGAAAGACCCGTGCTCAACAAATTGCCCGAGCCGAAAGAGTTGAGCCTCGACGAGCTGGAGGCCGCGATGCAGCAAGGCCTCACGTTGATCGACACGCGCAAGAAAAATGATTTCGCGCAAGGCCACATCCCCGGCAGTTTGAACATTCAAGACAACGCTTCGTTCAGCACCTGGGCCGGTTGGATGTTGGATTATGAGAAACCCTTCATGCTCCTTGCCGCGAAGCACCGTATTCCCGAACTCGTGCGCGGCCTTGTGCGCATCGGGTTGGATCATATTCACGGCTACATTCCCGATCTCTCCGCCTGGCGCGCCGCCAACAAACCGCTCGCGACGGTCAAAGATATTTCCGCGACGGAGTTGGCGAACATGATACAACGCGATGATCTCGAAGTCATCGACGTGCGCGCCACCTCGGAATATCAAACCGGCCATATCGCCGACGCGCGGCACGTGCATCTCGGCTATCTCGCGGACAATTTAGAAAAACTTCCGCGCGATAAAACGCTCGTGGTGCAATGCCTCGGCGGCGACCGCTCCAGCACCGCGTGCAGCTTATTGCTTAAGCATGGCTATAAAAATTTATTGAATCTCACAGGTGGGATTGGCGCGTGGGAAAAGGCGGGGTTGCCGGTGGAGAGATAAATCATGCGAACCGGAATTTTGTTTGCGTGTGAACGGTAAATCCGCTAACTTTTCGCACGAATTGCAGCGCTCATTTACCCCGGAGAAAAGCCATGTCGATAGAACTTCTTGCGCCTCCCGTGCGTCGCCGGGCCGTTCATTATCCTGATGGAGATGGCAAGCCTATGGCCGAAACCAATCCTCATGTTTCGCTCATCATTCAGGTGCGTGAAATTTTGCGTCATTGGCTGCGCGCCGCGAAAGAAGCGAGCGTGTATGCGAACATGTTTCTTTATTATCGCGAGGGGCACCCCAAAGCGCGCGTGGCGCCGGACGTCTTTGTGGCGTGGGGCAAACCGTATGATAAGATGCGCCGCAGCTTCAAGCTGTGGGAAGAGCCGCAAGCGCCGCAAGTGATTTTTGAAATGACTTCGCGCAAAACCCAAGCGGTGGATTTGGGCAAAAAAAGATTCATCTATGCGCGCTGCGGCGTGGCGGAATATTATCTCTTCGATCCGTTCCGCGAATATCTCGACCCGCCGTTGCGCGGCTATCAACTCGCCGGCGAGGAATACGAGCCGCGTCCGCTTGAAACGCTGCCGCCCGCGCATGTCGCGCAAAACGGAGGCTTGCAATTTGCGCAAAGCTGGCGGCTGTGGAGCGAACGACTGCAACTCGAAATCTGGGCCTTTGCGCCGACGCAAGCGCAAACGCCTTGCGTGCTGCGCTTCTACGATCCGGTTGCCAGAGAATGGCTGACCGATCCGGAGCAAGCTCTGATTGAGCACGGGCTTTTTAAGCAACGCGCGCGCGAAGCGGAAGAACGCGTGGCGCGCCTCGAAGCTGAGTTGAGAAAGTTGCGCGGTAAAGAAGACTCCGATTTTTAGCTTCATCGAAGTGAAGTAGAAGCACAGATTGTAGAGGGCAGAATAGTTGACGGCAGAATCATCTGCCAAAATTATTCTGCCATTTTCTTTTGTGGGGGGAAGTACAGCAGGGTTGCCTCCGCCAAGAAAGGAAGAACAAGCCTGCTCCCGAATTGAAGCTAGGAGCAGGCATGCTCAAATCATGTTCGGAGGAATATTGCGGTGTGCGGTTAAAAAACAAATTTTATTCCCACGCGCGGCAAGTGCAGGAACTCGTATAAATCACTGAACGGGAGATAGAGCACGTCATAATCCGCCACCAGCGCCATGCTGCTCTTGTTGATGAAATACTCGCCCTGCAATCCGAAAATGCCGTTGAGCTTTCTCTCCTTGTGGCGTTGATCCACAAGATTCCCCGCCTTCAACATATACCCGCCCGCGCCCACGTGCATGCCGACGAACGCTTTGTCAAAGTGCAGCAAGGTGTATTGAAACTGCAAGTTCACGGTATAAATATCGCTCTTCACGTGATCCGGCGCATTGTCGAACTCGTCGAACACATACATTCCCGAAACTTTTAGCTGCCGCACACGGCTCAATTGATAGGCATAACTGAGTTTGTACGTGCGGCCATATTGCAAGGCGAGCGAACTCGAATGCACGGTGTGATAATACCATTGCTGCGCGCGACTTGATTCCGGAAGGCAGAGCAGCGCGAGCAGTGCGCCCGTGAAAAATTTCGCCGTCAATTTCATTTGCCAATGCTTCATCTCACTTAATCTCCAAAGTGTCTTTCTTCGAGCTGCTCAAACCGAAATTATCCGTCACCGTCAACTCCACGATGTAGGTTCCGCTCCGCGTATACGTGTGCAGCACGTTTGCCAACGTCGAGCCCGATTGCGGTGGATTCGCATCGCCAAAATTCCACGTGTAGTTGGTGATGAAATCGTCGGGCGCGTTCGGTTCGGTGCTCGTCGAAGTAAACGTCACGTTGCCGAGATCGCGCGTGAAAGAAAAATTCGCGAGCGGCGCCAGGTTGATTGCGCGCACCGTCTTCTCCGTCGTCGCGCTGAGCGTGTTGCCGTTGCGCACGACGCTCGTCGTCAACGCGATGCGATACGTATCCGGCCTGCGGAAATTATGCGTGACGCTGGGTTGCCGGTACGTCACTTGCGAAGTTTGCCCGGCCTGGCCCGTGATAATCATTTCATACGTCAACTGTCCGCCTTGCGTATCGACTGATTGTGAAGCATCGAGCATCACGCTCAAGGGAAACGCGCCGGAGTCCGGCGATACCGTGAGCACAGGCACGGGCGGCGTTTGAATCGTCACGTTGCGCGTGAGCGAATTGGTCGAACCCAAGTTGTCATGCACGATCAAGCGCACGGGATAATCGCCGTCACGCGTGTACGTGTGCGTGCCGCTGTCGGCTTGCGAACTCATGCCGTCGCCGAAAGAAATGTCGTACGCCGCGATGCTGCCATCACGGTCGCGACTGCCGCGCGCGCTATAAATGATCGTCAGCGGCGCTTTGCCCGAAAGCGGCGTGATACTCAACGACGCCACCGGCGCTTCATTCGCCGTGGTCACGGTTTGATCCAAACTGTCCGCGAGGCCTTCAGTGTCTTTGATCAACAAGCGCACGGTAAACGTGCCGGAAATTTTATAATCGTGATGAATCGTGTTCGAGCGCGTCGTCACGCGCGGCTCGCCGTCGCCGAAATTCCATGTGTACGTGTCGATGTCTCCGTCGCGATCCGCGCTGCGGCTCGCGTCGAAGTCCGCGCCATACGGCGGCTGGCTTTGATTCGGCACGCTCGCATTGAAACGCACGACGGGCCGGAGGTTGTCGAAGAACGTCGTCGAAGCGATCTTCGTTTCCGAAAGTTTCACTGCGTCCGTGATTTGCAATTGCAAATCAACCAAGCCTGCTTTATCCGGCGTGAGAAAAATTTCATCGTCGAGCGCCGCGGGAATATCGAACGACAAACCATCGCTGCCTGGATTGCTGAACTTGTTGCTCGAAATTTTTCCGCTGCCGGCCACGAACTTGAAATGCGCGCGCAGCTTGCGGCCGCTCACTTTCGACTCCGAGTCTTCATATTGCAACGCGATCGCGTAGCTGTCGTCTTTTTTAAATTTCAACGAATCGCCGTCCGCGCGCAACGAAGCATCGGGCAACGTCAAATCCGGTTTGAAAGCGAAGCTCGTAATAAACGGCTTTGTGTTGCTCGCCGAGAACGGGTCTTTATGTTTCTCGCACGAGAGCAATACGAACATCAAGCAACACGCCAAAAGTAGCGCAGGCATCTTGCCTGCAAGCAGGGATGCTTGCGCTGCAAGCCGGCGCTTAGAAAATGTTGGTGATTTGAACATAGAACTCCTGTCCCTCTTCAAGTCTAGCTACTTCTTCATTGAATGGATTGATTTCGGTTTGATTGGCGTAACGTCCGACAATGGGAATGGCCGAGGCCGCGCTGCGCAATTCATCAAGCACGACTTTGCGCGTGGCCGCATCGAGCGGCGTATACGGCAAGCCCGGCAGCTTCTTCAAATCAAATGCGCGGCCGCTGCACGAGTGCGTCACGCCGTTGATGCGAATCTCGCGAAACGTGATTTCGACGCGGCTGTTTTGCAGCGAAGCGGTGCCGATCAACTGCGCGCGCCGCGGAATATTGACGCCGCCCAGCGAAGTTTCCGCCATCACGCGCGCTTCGACCAGGCTGTTGTTCGTCACCGCGGTCTTCTCCGGCAGAATCACTTTGAGCAAAGCCGATTGCAAACCGAGCACGCTGCCGCCCGCCACTTGATTCGAAGCGAGGCTGCTATACACGATCATGTTCGGATTGCGATCCACGACATTGTTCGACGAACTAAAATATCTCGGCGTGCTCGTCACTTCCGGCTCGCTTTGCGCCGGACGACGCGCGCTTTCCGTGCGCGTTTGTGTTGCCGGCGAGCGTTCTTCACGAATGCGCGAGGCAACAACTTGCGGCTCTTCTTTCGGCTTATAATAATCGCCGAGCGCAAACGTGTCGAGCTTCACCATGTTATAATCGAGCTTAGGCTGCGGCTGCGCCGGCCGCGTCGAATACGGCCCTTCGATCTTCTTCGGCGCCGCACTGTTGCTGCCGCGCGAAGCGAACACGATCAACATAAAAATCACAAAAGCCGACACGCTCAACAACATCACCATCTGCGGCTTCAAGCGGCGCTGCCCGTTTTTAGATTCAAAAAATGTTTTTTCGAGATTCATAAGGCTCCTAGTTTTGATGCCATGAGACTGTCATTCTGGAAGAACCTTCCCTCGTGCTCGGCACACAGCCTATTTTGAGAGGTGTCTCAAGCACGAGCGAAGGTTCTTACAGAATGACAAGCAGAAAAGGTGTCATGCAGAAGGAATCCTTTTGAGCACAGGGAGTCAACCCATTTAAAGTTTGTGCTGAGTGCTTAAAAAGATTCCTGCTGAGTGACAAAAAATAAAACTCACTCAATAAACGCTCCCGGCACATTCACCGTCAAATCTCTCCGCCCGCTTTCTTCCGAGCATTTAATCTCCAGCATGCTCTTGTCCGAAAGCCCGACTTTATCAAACACAAACAGCAAGCGTGTGGATTGATTCGGCAGCACACGCGCGTTGAACACTTCCTGCACCGGCTCGATTTCTTCGGCTTTGATTTGCTTGGAGAAAAAGATATACGAACTCGCGCGCTCAATCAGCTTGAAACGCACATAGCCAATGTCATACGTGATCTTCGAATTATTCACCACCGTGGCGATAATGTGCAGCTTGTTGTCGATCATGGTCATGTGATCCACCGCGAGCACCACGTCGGAGTTCACGACGCTGTACGTGTACGGCCTCGGCGTGCGCAAATAATTGCCGAGCATCGTGCGCGTTTTCGGGCTGAGGCTCGCGAGATCTTTCACGCGCAGAGTCGTGCTTTTCGGCTCCGCTTCGCCTTCGTCTTTATGCGCGCCGTTGCGCGCCTTGCCGTTCTGCGCCTCTTCGGCCGCGGCCGGCCGCGCCGCGGATTGCAAGCGAATTTCCAAATCCGGCTTGTCGGCAACTTGCAGCACAAGGTTGTAAGAATCCGAGCCGGCTTTGATGAATAAATTGGTCGAGCCGGAACTCACCAGCGGTTTGACGAGCACATAGTTGTCTACGCTTTGCGCCGAGAAATTATCCGGACTGCCGACCGTGACTAAATCCGGTTTCATCGGGCACACGATGACCGTGGCAAAGCCCGGCTTCACGCGCACCACGCTCGGTTGCTGCGCCGTCGCCAAACCGGCAATGCAAAATGTCGCGGCGAAAAATTGAAAGAGAGTTTTCATGTTCGTTCTTGGGTATAGTTAATGATGCGCAAGCCAAACGGATTGGTTTGCGTGCGATTGACGATGTTGATTTGCACCGAGAACTTCAAAGGGATCGGCGGCTGCCCGGCAAAAACTTGGCGCCCGGAAACATGCGC
>CAYNDW010000339.1:0-6841 GCA_964395375.1 uncultured Cytophagia bacterium | reverse complement strand
CCAGTTCGACTTTGACCGGCGCGCACACGCGGCGGTATCATGGCTTGCTGGTGGCCGCCACGCAACCGCCGGTGGGGCGAATGGTGCTGCTCTCCAAGCTTGACGAGACGCTAATCCGCAATGGCGCGCGTTATGAATTGAGTTGCAATCGCTATCCCGGCGCCGTGCATCCGCGCGGGTTTGAGCATTTGGTCTCGTTCACGCGCGATTTGTTTCCCGTGTTTGAATATGAAGCCGCCGGCGTGCGTTTGCGTAAGACCATTGCCGCGGTGCATGGCGAGAACACGACTCTGATTCTATACGAAGTGCTCGCTGCGCCTGCGGATTTTGAAATGGAACTGCGGCCGTTTGTGGCTTATCGTGATTATCACGGCATGACGCACGCGAACAACAGCATTCGCCGCGAGGCGCAATTTGAGCGCGGCCGGTTTCGCGTGCAGCCTTATGACGGCGTGCCCGAGCTTTTTATTTCCGCGCCGCAGGCTTCGTTTGCCGCGCAAGCCGAATGGTACTACAACTTTGAATACAGTCTCGAACAATATCGCGGCCTGGAAGCGCGCGAGGATTTATTCACGTATGGCGTGTTCCAACGCACGCTGCGCGCCGGCGACCGTTTCGGCGTGATCGCATCAATTACCGACCCCGC
Source organism: uncultured Cytophagia bacterium (assembly GCA_964395375.1). Classification (GTDB taxonomy): domain Bacteria; phylum Zhuqueibacterota; class Zhuqueibacteria; order Zhuqueibacterales; family Zhuqueibacteraceae; genus JABWAN01. The sequence goes on along the minus strand of CAYNDW010000339.1, from coordinate 6,195 downwards.
CGGCCGCGAGGCCTTTGCTCTTTTTGAAAAAGAAAAAGCGCGCCGAGAAAAACTCTTCTCGCCGCAAATTGCGCAAGATGAGTTTGCGAAAACGCTCACGCTGGCCGCGGATCAATTCATCGTGCGCCGCGGCGCGGAGTTGCGCACGATCATCGCGGGCTATCATTGGTTTTCCGATTGGGGCCGCGACACCATGATCGCGCTGCCCGGCATTTGTTTGAGCACGGGCCGCTTCGAGGATGCGCGCAAAATTCTTCGCGCCTTCGCGCAGAGCGTCAGTCAAGGCATGCTGCCCAATCGCTTTCCCGACGCGGGCGAACAGCCGGAATACAACACGGTGGACGCGACGCTGTGGTTCTTCGTGGCGATTTACAAATATCTCGCATACACGAAGGACGAATCGTTTGTGCGCACGGAGTTGTTGCCGATCTTGCGCGATATTATTGCATGGCACGAGCGCGGCACGCGCTATAACATTCACGTTGATCATGACGGTTTGCTCTCTGCCGGCGCGCCCGGCGTGCAACTCACGTGGATGGATGCCAAGGTCGGTGATTGGGTGGTGACGCCGCGACCAGGCAAAGCCGTGGAGATCAATGCGCTGTGGTATAACGCGCTCGCGATTTATGCCGCGTTGGCGGAGCGTGTGGGCGATCAAACCGAGGCCAAGAGATTTGCGCAACGCGCCGAGCAGGTGAAGATAAAATTCCAGGAGGTGTTTTGGAATGAAGCGAGGGGCATGCTGTATGATTATGTCGATGACAAAAATCAAGACACCGCGATTCGGCCCAATCAAATCTTCGCGCTCAGCTTGCCGTATCCTTTGTTGGAAGGAGAAAAAGCGCGGCGCGTTTTGAGGATGGTGGAAGAGAAACTTTATACGCCGGAGGGATTGCGCAGTTTAGCCGCGAGCGCGCCGGACTATTGTCCGCACTATGGCGGCGACCAATGGTCGCGCGATCGCGCGTATCATCAAGGCACGGTGTGGAGTTGGTTGCTCGGGCCTTATATTAGCGCGCTTGTGCGTGTCGAAGGCGAGGCCGGCAAACAACGCGCGCGGCAGGTAATTGAAAATATCAAACCGCATTTGCAGGACGCGGGCTTGGGCACGATTTCCGAAATTTTCGACGGGGAACCGCCGCATTTGCCGCGCGGCTGCATGGCCCAAGCTTGGAGCGTCGGCGAATTGCTGCGCGCGTATTTGGAAGAGGTCGCTTAACCCGAGCTTGCCCTTCAGCAACAATCTACTTAAGCACCCGCAATTATCTCCAGCACGTAAAAAGATTCCTGCGGAATGACGCGTGGAGGAGACTAGCCGGGATTGAAACCGTTCTACAAACAAACGCAAAACTAGAAAGGTCACTTCACATGCTTGCCACAAATCAAACCTTCGCCCGCTCCGCTCCGAGAGCAGAAATTTTCCAGCCGGGGCTTTTGCTGCGCTCGCACGAAGAGATCAACCGCGTTTTGGAAAATTATAGAGACACGCGCCCGGCGTTTCGTGCGCGGCCTGCTCCCGCATCTAGCGCATTGTTTGTTCCCGTCATCCTCGGCGCGCTGGGGCCGCAGAAAGTGGGCGAACGCGTCGCCCAAGTTGTGTTGAAAAGTTTGATGCAGCTTGAGAATGTCGATACCACGTTTGTCGAGCTTCCCCAGGCGCGCGCGGCTTCGCCGCATTTCAATTTAGAAGCAGACGAGACTTTGCCCGCGATCTGCAACCGCGCGGAGGCGATGGTGCTGATTCTCCCCGAGTATAACTACGGCTCTGCTCCCGTATTGCAAAGCATTCTGCAAACGTTGTTGCGCGGCAGCAGCCGCAAAGCGCTCGGCATTTGCGATCTTTCACCCGGCTGGTCCGGCGGCTTGCGCGTCATGCAAGAGCTCTTGCCCGTCATGCGCCAAGCGCGCGTGCTCCCGCTTTTATGGGAAGCAAACCTTGCGCACGATCTCAATTGGCTCGACAACGTGGGCCAATGGCGCGAAGAGAAACATCGCGCACCGCTGGAGAATTTCTTGCAAGACGTGATCAGTCTCGCGGCGAGCTTGCGTCGCCCAACGTTTTCTTAATTGCAGCGTGTCGGGCAAGGAACCATGAAACGGCCAATCGAGGAGACGCGCAACCCGCAAGGATTATCATTCTGCGGAACCTGCCCTCACGCTGGGATCAAAACCAGTTTTGTGCTGCGGACCTCGCGCGAGGACAGCTTCTTGCAGAATGATATTTTGCGGGACGCCTCTTGCAACTAAACTCAAACCGAGGCGCAGCGCTTAAGCCGAAGCTTGCGTGAAGAGCTCGACGAAACCTTTATAACTCTTCGCGACCATGGCAGCGGCGTCGGCGCGGCTGTGCTTCTTTTCGCGAAAGCCGGCGAGCGCATCCCAGAAAATCGTGCGGCCCACGGCAAAGCCAATCACGCCGTCAACCTTTGCGCCTTCCTTTAGCCAATGGCGCACCTTCTCCTCGTTCTCACCGCGACCCAACACAATCATACCGACTTTGCCGCGGCCGTTGCTGCGCGCTTGCGCGACGATGGCTTTGTAATCGCTCGCGTGTTCCAAGCCTTCGAGTTTCCACACGTCGGCTTCGATGCCCGCGGCTTGCAACTCGGCAATGGCTTTTTCCATCAAGCCCGGGCGCACTTGCGTATCATACTTCTTTTTGTCGCCGCCCACTTTTTCCAATTGCGCGGGCAACGCGGGCACAAGCAGCTCGAACATAAATTTGCGATTGTGCGCGTGGCAATAGTCGCTCAACCTCGCGAGGCGCACGGCTTGGCGCTGGTTCAACTCTTTGTCGTCGTCGGTGTTGTAGCGCACGAGCACTTTCACAAACGTGGGATTGAACTTCTCAATATGCTCGCCAAATTTATCGCCATAATCAAAATCAAATTCATCCTGGCCGCTCTTTTCCGCGGGCATGGCGACCTTGATGCCGCTCTTGAGCGCATCGATGACACACGCCGCGCCGAATTGTTCATCCACCAAAATCGCGGCTTTATCTTGCGGCACGCCTTGCGCGAGCGCCGCGCGAAAACCTTCATACACGATCATTTTATACGAAGCAATTTCCGCGGTCTCGGCTTCATTCGGATCGCGGCCTTTGATGCCGAACATCTTCGATTGAAACGAACCGCGATGATCGAACGGCATCACAAATAGCTTATCGTTGTAGCCCAAATCTTTTGGCAGCATAGCCATCTCCTCTTTTGGTTTTTGATGTAACACGGGGTGAGTTAAGGACGAATCGGAAACGCATCCTGGGTTAGATTGAATCTGCGGGGTATCGTTTCATTCGCGCGTGCGAAGATAGAGAGTTTATCTTTATTCTGCAAGCGTCGAGTTGGGGTGAAGCAAGGGAGACTTAAAGCGGGGGGAAGGTATCGCGGCATTTATGTCGCGCGGCAACTCTTCGCGCTAATTCCAGCGCTCAAAAAGATTCCTTAGGAATGACATGCTTGAGGAACCGCGCGGCATGACCGCTTTTGCTGGTCAAACTTCATTCTGCCGCGCGGTATGATTCCGCGGGAGATTTTTTAACCGCCTCGACACGATTCCGGCCATTGGCTTTGGCCTCATACAAGGCTTGATCCGCCAGCTTCAACAAGGCATTCCCTTCACTCGCATCCTCCGGAAAAGCGGCGAGGCCGAACGAGGCCGTGATATGTCCGAACGGCTGGCTTTCTTCTTTGGGAAAATGCGTCAGTTCAATGGCGCGGCGGAGTTTTTCGGCGACTTGGAGCGCGTGCTCTTTGTCGATCTCCGGCAAGACCACGACGAATTCTTCGCCGCCAAAGCGCGCGAGAATATCCGCCTTGCGGATGCTATCATCCAAAACTTTTGCGGTGAGTTTTAAAACCTTGTCGCCCACGAGATGGCCGTGCTCGTCGTTAAATTTTTTGAAGTGGTCGATGTCGATGAGCAAAACCGAGAGCGGTCGGAGATAGCGCGCGGCGCGCATAAATTCCGCGCCGTAGCGCTCGTTGAAGTGGCGACGATTGTACAAGCCGGTCAACGCATCGGTGATGGAGAGCGCGCGCGTTTGCTGCTGCAGCGCAATCTTGTCGAGCACTTTACCGAGTTGCGTCGCGATCTTTTGCAGCAACGTGATCTCTTGCTGAGAAAAACTATTCGGCTTTTTGCGATAAAGCAGCAACGCGCCAAGGCAATGTTGCGGCCGCACATGCATGGGTATGAGCAAAAGATCGCCGCCGGTTTTGGGGCCGGCGCAACGGGCCAAGGCGGCTGCGGATGCGCGGCTGAGATCGGGAAAGTGCGTGGGCGATTTATGGCGCAACGCGGCGCGCAAAATTTTGTCTTCCGCGCACAGACGGGCGGTGATCCGCGGCCGCGCTGGGCCTGCGTGACTTTTGCGGCGGAACGTTTGTGCGGCTTCATCCCACAACAGCAAAGCATATTCTTGCAGATGAAAAAAATCGCCGAGGATTTGTTGCACTTCCCGCATGGGGCGCTCGGCAACCATTTTGTCCGTCAACGTCGCGGCAATGCGATAGAGAAAATAATATTCCAAAAAGTCATGCGCATTGGGCAACCGCGCGCGCGCCGGAATTTGGGGTTGGTGAGTGGAAGTGGAAACCGGAAGGTTGGTTTGCGCCGAGAGTCGGCGCGCGGTCCTCGCCATCGTGTGAAAACTCCGAGTTGAATACGAATGCTGCGGACTATGCCGCAATCAGATCAGGCTCGGGCACGTGGGACCAGGCTTTGAAGCAAGTGAGATACTTGAGCAGGCTATCGTACTTCAATTCCAAGCTATGATGCTCGGCCACACGCACCTGAAAGTGATACAGGGAATCCCGTTTGGGATGTTGCAAAGCCACCCTCAGCTTGGCGTCACTCACGAGACACAGGCACGTGGCGACCAAATCGAAATCTTCGTGCAGATCAATCACCAGGTCGAAATGGCGCGCGCGCACAAGGTCTTGCAGGTTTTTGCGCGGCAACCCGTAAAACGCAACCTCTTCCGCGGAAAAAGTGAGGATTTGCAAATTTTCGTTGGTGGTAAGACGCGTCGCGCCGTTTTTTTCGAGCAGCACGGTGAAATGCGTTTCCGCAAAAAGCTCCTGAAAGCCGTCCAGCAACCGCAACGTCGCGCTTTGCTGATCGTGTGGCAGCACGGGCATGAGGATCAACGCCGTCACGGCCTGCGCGAGGCACTCTGAAAAATCCAGCACCTCGTGCGGCGCATGCGCGCGCGCATATGAAAGATAAATTCGTTCCGCAAACTTTCGGATCAGGCTTTTCATCACTTCCACTCGAGTGCGACCGCTGAAAAAATTTCGCGCAATATACGCTTCGACCTAGAGCTTGTCAACTACATTTTCGCCACATGCCGTGGCCTAGGCTCGTGCTGCACGAGCGCATGCGAGTGAAGTGTGGTTTCGCCCCCGATTTTGCTTCAGACATACACCACTGAACCGCGCGGCTAACGAATCGTCCAATCGAGCTGCAAGCCCCAGGCAAAATTCGCGCGCGGCAGGCTCGTTAAACGCTCCGCTTCGCCGCTAGAAATTTTGCCGGCCAGACTGAATTTGGGATGCAATTTGAATTGCCCATAAATATACCTTCTGCGGCCTCGTTCGCGGAGAGCGACCACAGTGAAGACGCCGGGTAAATCGCGTTCGTAGTGATAAAGCGGCCAACGGGAATCGAAATGCGTTTCGCGGAAATTGAGCGTCACGCGCGCGGTAAGTTGGCAGAGCACGTCAAGGGAAAGCGCCACGCCGAGTGCGCGGTTCGTTGCAGCCGCGAAACCGGTGTGGCGCGGTCGTATCAAATCTAGGCGCGGCTTCAAGCGCAAACGCGCAGAGAGTTTCTGCTCCAATTCGCAACGCAGCCGGTCGCTCCCGCTCTGCGTTTGCAACGTTGGTTCAAACGACGCCTCGAACCGCTCGGTTTCTGAAAAAGTATACCGCATCAGCAAGCGCGCCTCGCTTCGTATCTGCCATTCGATTTGCGCTCCGGCGCGCCGCGCTCGTGGCGGCAGCGCATTCGTGCGCCCAAAGCTTTGTTCGTGTTGATAAAAAAACTCGCCGCGCACCTGCGCATGCAGTTGCAACCTCAGCCCGAGCGCATAACCCGAGGCGGCCGCCACGGGCGCATCGCTCGCCGTTATGCTCCGGCTGTGCGGGCTATGAAAATCGCGGTCTGCATGGAAGAGCGCGAGGCTCCAACTCAGCC
>CAYNDW010000338.1:0-6842 GCA_964395375.1 uncultured Cytophagia bacterium | reverse complement strand
CGATTGTCGATCTCTTTGCGCAAACCGGAGAAACCATTCCGTTGTTCTGCGACGACCCTCTCGCGCACGCGGATTCACAACGCCTCACGCACGCGCTCGAAGTGTTTCACCTCTTGTCGGAAACACAACAGATTTTTTATTTCACCAAAGACGAAAGCATCGCGAAACATTTCAGCGAACGCATCAGCTCCGCGTGCGTGCTGTCGTTGCGGTAGCTGAGGGCTTGTGTTTGGTGTCTATTCTCTAGTTGATGAGTGCCTGTCATTCAGAAGGAATCCTTTTAAGCACTGGACACAACCTCGAGATGAGTTGTTTCTCTAGCGAGTAAAAAGTTTCCTTCTGAAGGACAGTTTGGGGAGGAATTGCAAACGAACTCTTTTCTTGTTCCCAAACTCCGTTTGGGAACACACTTGCTCAAGAAACTTCGTTTCAAAGTTATCCAAGCCTGCGAAACAGAGTTTCGACAGCAATGGCGTTCCCAAACAGAGTTTGGGAACGAGAAAGAAATCTTTTCCTTGTTCCCAAACTCCGTTTGGGAACACACTTGCTCAAGAAACTTCGTTTCAAAGTTATCCAAGCCTGCGAAACAGAGTTTCGACGGCAATGGCGTTCCCAAACAGAGTTTGGGAACGAGAAAATTGCAAGCGTCCCTCTAATAATTTTTTCTTCCCACTTTCCCCATGCAACCTTTCCCTCCCCGCGAGTCACTCATCTGCAAAACAGAATGCCGTTCACATGCTCACGGAGGTTGCTATGTTGGCTCGCACATGGAAAGCGTTTTGGCTGTCTTGCGCCATGACCACGGCGCTATTCGCGCAAGCGCCGCATGCGCATCATGCGGTCGCAGAATTTTCTCCCGAAGTGTGGGCGTTGGAATTGGGTGTTGCGGATCTCAAACGCGCCGAGGAATTTTATGCGAAGGCTTTGGCGTTTGAGCGCGAAGAGGGCGCTTGTTGCGGCCCGGCGCTCGTGCTCAAAAATCGCGGGATGCGCTTGCTCCTGCGCGAAGGCAAAGCCGAGCCGCGTGCGGTTGGTGTCGCGGGCATCAATCTCAATATGCGCGTGGGCGATTTGCCGAGCGCTGTGGCTGCAACCCGGCAATACGGCGCGCAGATTGACAATCCCACCCCCGAGGCGTTTGCGTTGGGTATGTACGTCAACATCCGCGATCCGTTTGGCAATGAAATTCATCTGCTCGATGTTGCGAACGACAACCTGACCGCGGAGAGCAAGCCCACGGTGTTCAATCTCGGCGTGCAGCTAGAAAATCTCGAAGCCGGAGAAAAATTTTACACGCGCCTCGGGTTTCAAGTTTATAGCCGCGAGTATTTGCCCGATCTGCCTTTTCAAAAACACGGCGCGGTCGCGCTCGTTATGCACGGCGAGGCCACGAAACCGGTTAAAGCGGGCGTGCGCAACGGCACGCTCATTCTGCGCGTGGAAGACTTAAACGCCGCGCTGCAAGCGTTGCCGCCGCGCGGTTTCGAAATAAAATTTGCAGCCAAAAACAATTGGGCCACGTTGCAAGACCCTTCGGGCAATGTTTTGAAATTGCTCGCCGGCTTGCCCAAGCTCGAAACCGCGAGCGCGACGAACGGCAAAGCGAACGCAACGCCCGAGCTTGCCCGAGCCGGGTTTGAGCGTTTCAAAAAACTCGAAGGCAAGTGGCAAGGCAAGAGCACCAAAGGCTGGGAAGAGGCCGTGCATTTCAAAACCATCGCGCAAGGCTCCGTGGTCGTCGAAAATTCTTTTGATGCGCATCCCAGCGAAACCATGATGACGATGTTCGTGCTCGACGGCGAACGGCTTTTGCTCACGCACTATTGCGTGGCCGGCAGCCAGCCGCGCCTTGCCGCAACCGCGTTTGAAGAAGAAGGCCGCAAGATCACTTTCACTTTTCTCGACGCCACCAACTTGCCCTCGCGCGACAAAGGCCACATGGACAAAGCCGTGTTTCATTTTCTCGACGAAGGCCATTTCACTTCGCAATGGACCTGGTATCAAGACGGCAAAGAAAATTGGATGGAAGAAATTCGCTTGGAAAGAGTGCCGTAACGCATGGCGATTATTGCAAAACTCTTGTCGCACTGGGAAGATCGCAAGCTCGTCGCGGATTTTTTGGCGCGCCGCGACGAGCTTGCGTTTCGCCGCCTCTATCGCAGCCACACGCCGCGACTGTATCAACTCGTGTTGCGTTTGGTCAACGGCAACGAACGCGAGGCCGAAGAAGTCGTGCAGGATACGTGGGTGCGCGCCGCGGAGCGCCTGCACTTATTCCGGTGGGAAGCGCGTTTGCAAACGTGGTTGGTGGGCATCGCCGTCAACCGCTGCCGCGAGCTGTTTCGACAACGGCAGCCTCGCGCCGCGGACACGCTCGCAGAAAACTTGCCCGCGCCCAACTTTGACGCGCATGCGCAAATCGATCTCGAACGCGCGCTCGCAGCGCTGCCCGAAGGCTATCGCGAAATTCTCGTGTTGCACGACATTTCCGGCTACACGCATCAAGAGATCGGCGCGATGCTCGGCCTTCACTCCGGCACGAGCAAGAGCCAGCTTTTTCATGCACGCCAAGCGCTGCGCGCGGCGTTGCGCGATTACGCAGTCGAGAAAAATTTATAGTGCCCCGCTTGCGGGGCTTGGCTTTCCTTTCGCAAAATCAGAGCACACTCATGAAACAACAAGCATCCAACCAGCCGCTTTCTCTCCAAGAACAAGCCGCGCTCGCCGCATTGCCGCGCGAACGCATGCCCGCGCCCGCTTTGGAAAACAAAATTGTGCAAACGCTCAAAGCCCAAGGCTTGCTCCGTTTAGAGCCGAGCGCAACTGCGCCAAGTTGGTCGCGCGCGGTTTTGCTCGCGAGCGTAGCCGCGGCATGCGTGCTCTGCGGTTTCATGCTTGGCACATGGCGAAACACGCCCGCCACCCCGCATGCAACGCAACCGCTCTTCGTGCTCTTTCTTTATGGCGGCGACGGCGAAACAAAACATGAAGCCCGGCAAGTGCAGGAATATGGCGCATGGATTCGAAGCATTGCGCAATCCGGCCGCCTCGCTAGCGGAGAGAAATTGAAAGACGGCGGACGCGTCTTACAAAAAATTTCCGGGCAATTGCAATGGCAGCAAACGCCGCTGGCCCAAAGCGCGGGCGCGCTCGGCGGATATTTCATCATCGCCGCGGCGAACTATGACGAAGCTCTGAAAATTGCCGAAGCCTGCCCGCACCTCAAATATGGCGGCGTCATCGAACTGCGCGAGATTGACGCCATCTGAAGTTGAAATGCAAATTCTCCTGAGCCGCTTTTTTTGTTTGGCTATTGCTTCACCGAGGGTTCTTCTTCGCTTGTTTACCGAGGTGGCCTCTTCGCGCGAGCTGACTTAAAGCGCTTCGCGGACTGCAAAAAGCAAAAGCAAAGCAGTGTTCGTAGTAACGCCTTCAGGCAGCGGCGGCCTCCAACTTAAAATGCCTGAAGGCATCACTACGAACTATCGTTTCCTCCAAAATCCTCTTGAACAAATCTCTCCAATGTTTGTATTGTAGGGGCAAGTTCGCCCCTTGTGAACCATGGATTATCTCGCATGTCGGAATCCTCTCTCAAAAATTTACCAACCGAAGCGGAGCGCACGCTGCGTTGGCTCTTTCTCGATCTCAATGCGTACTTCGCCTCCATCGAGCAAGAGCTGCGGCCGGAACTGCGCAACCAGCCGGTCGCGGTCGTGCCCGTGATGACCGATAGAACGTGCTGCATCGCGGTGAGCTATGAAGCGAAAAAGTTCGGCCTCAAAACCGGCACGCTCGTGGCCGAGGCAAAAAAACTTTGCCCCAGCATTCACCTCGTCGAAGCCCGGCATCGCGTATATGTGGAGTATCATCATAAGATCGTGAACGCCATCGGCAATTGCCTGCCCATCTCCGCGGTGCTGTCGATTGATGAAATGGCGTGCCGCCTCCTGAGCAGCGAGCAAACCACTGCGCGCGCGTTGAAAATCGCGGAGCAAATGAAAGCCGCGCTCCGCGAGCAAGTGGGCGGCACGTTGCGGTGTTCTATCGGGCTTGCGCCCAATCGTTTTCTCGCGAAGGTCGCGACCGACATGCAAAAGCCCGACGGCTTGGTTGTAATTCAACCGGTGGATTTGCCGCGAATTTTATATCCGCTCGCATTGCAGGATTTGCCCGGCATCGGGCCGCGCATGCTCAAACGCCTGCACCAGTTTTCGATCTATTCTATCGAACAACTTTGCGCGCGGTCAAAAATCGAGATGATGAAAATTTGGAACGGCATTGTCGGCGAGCGCTTTTGGCATTGGCTGCGCGGCGAGGACTTGCCCGAAGTCGAAACGCAACGCCGCACCGTGGGACATTCGCACGTGCTGCCGCCGGAGCTGCGCTCGAAAAGCGGCGCGCATTCCGTAGCAAAGAAGCTCGTGCATAAAGCCGCGGCGCGCTTGCGCAAAATGAATTATTGGGCCGGCGGTTTTTCCGTTTCGGTGCGCTTCATGGGCGAAGGCAGTTGGGATGATAAACTGGGCATGATCGAATGCCAAGACACACTCACGATGCTCGAAGCGTTGGAGCAATTGTGGAAGGAGTGTCCCGCCGGCAAACCATTGGCCGTGGGCATCACGTTATTCGAGCTTGTGCCGCAGCATTTGCACAATCTCTCTTTCTTCGACAATCCCAAACGCTCGCAACTCGCGCACGCGATGGATGCGATCAATGCGAAGTATGGTTTGGACGCAGTCTACTTCGGCGGCATTCACGAGGTGAAAAATTCCGCGCCCACACGGATTGCCTTCACGAATATTCCAGAGGTGGAGACACTGGAGTAAAATGCCGCTTGCTTTTATTTTAAGGTCGTGTTAGGTTGACACCGCTACTTAACGACAAATATTTATTGGCTAACTGTTCGGAAAAAGTATGAGCACTATATCGACAATGCCGCAATTACATGCTCCGGCTCAAAAAATAGCCGCTTTGCTGGAAAAATTGCCCCCAAGCAAAGTACAAGAGCTGCTGGATTTTGGAGATTTTCTGATCTCACGCCTCCCTTCTTCCAAGCAAAAGGAAAAGCTGGGTGACCGCTTTGCCGGTGTGTGGGAAGATGATCGATCCGCGGAGGAAATAATAAACGACATCAAAAATAGCCGCCTTGACCAAGTCGAAAGAGAAAAGCTGTGATCTACATTCTCGACACGAACACTTGCATCTTTTGGCTAAAAAATGCCGGCAATGTACGTAATCAAGTGAATGCTCATAGCGCGGATAAAATCACAACCAGTATTGTTAGCGTCGCGGAATTATATTATGGCGTTGAGAATTCAGACGAGGCTCGTAAAGAGAAGAATCTTTCGAAACTTGAAGAGCTGATCGGGGAAATCGGATATGTTGAGCTTTCATTAACGGCCGCCAAGCACTTCGGAGAACATAAAGCACGGTTACGCAAATTAGGTCAACCGATTGCCGATTTAGATTTGATGATTGCTTCTATCGCTCTATCTGAAGAAGCCGTGCTCGTCACCGATAATCTTAAGCACTTTGAGCGAATTACTGGTCTGCGTCTTGAAAACTGGAAATAGAGTTTCTTCCCACATGTCCCTCACCATCCCCGTCGGCGTTTCGAATCGCCACTTCCATCTCGCGCAAAGCGATCTCGAAAGATTGTTTGGCCGCGGCTATCAACTCACCAAGCTCAAAGACATTTCGCAAAAAGGCCAGTTCGCGGCGAATGAAACGCTCACCGTGATCGGGCCAAAAGGGAAGGTCGAGAACGTGCGCCTCGTCGGCCCCACGCGCGGGCAAACGCAATTGGAGATTTCGCGTTCGGATGCGATCACGTTGGGAATTAATCCGCCGGTGCGTTATTCCGGCGATCTCAAAGGCTCGGCGGGTGTGCGTTTGGTTGGGCCGCAGGGCGAACTGGAAATAAAAGAGGGCGTGATTATTCCGCAGCGTCACATTCATATGAGCCCCGAAGACGCCAAGCGTTTTGACGTGCGCGACCGCGAGCGCGTGATTGTCGCGCCGTTGCCGAAGAGGTTGGCCGCCGGCACCGAGGATCGCGCGGTAATTTTCGACAACGTGCTCATTCGTGTGGATAAAAACTTCGTGCTCGATTTTCACCTCGACACGGACGAGGCGAATGCCGCGAGTTTGGTGAATGGCGATGAGGTGCGCATCGTGGGCAAGTCCGCGCTCACGCAGGAAGAGAAGAAGCTCATTACGGAGAACGACGTGCGCCGCGCGATTTTGCAGAAGCGCAGAATCAAAGTGCCCGCAGGCGCGAAAGTGACTCCGGCGGCAGCGGAGTTGGCGAAGGCGCACAAAATTTTTGTTTAGGCTCGCGCAAAACTGTTCCAGCCTCGGCTTGGCCGAGGATTTATCTTGCGATCGTCGACACGAATCAGACTTGTTATTATTCCGAGCGCAACAGGTTACACCTTTCCCTCTCGCATGTCATTCAGGAGGAATCTTTTTACTCGCCGGAGATACTGCCGAGTGCTTAAAAGGATTCCTTCTGAATGACAGCACGAGAGGGCCGACGTGTAACCTTTTTTTGGTTCCGAGTAGCAAATGCAACGGCCAAGCCGTTGTAAGAGCGTTGGCCTTCAGTTTCACGCAACTAAACGATGCGGCCTATGGCAATGAAACTCGAAGTGAAGCAAACCGAGCCGGCGGAAGTCCTCGCCCTGCGCGAGTTGTATCGGCACGAGATGAATTGCCAAATCGTGCACGACGCTTGGCTGCAACGAAAATTCTCCAAACCCTACTTGCTTTTGCTAGAAGGCCAGGTTGCGGGCTACGCTGCCGTGACCGTCGGCGAGGTGATCGAAGCGGGAATGGTTTAT
>CAYNDW010000337.1:0-6848 GCA_964395375.1 uncultured Cytophagia bacterium | reverse complement strand
TACACCGGCGCGCTCAAAGACCGGCAAGGCCGGTTTGAGTTGGCGAACACCGGCACGATCTTTCTCGATGAAATCGGCGAACTGCCGCTGGTCATTCAAGCTAAACTTCTGCGCGTGTTGCATAATAAAGAATATGAACGCGTGGGCGAGAGTCACACGCGCCAAGTGGACGTGCGGGTGATTTCCGCTACGAACAAAAACCTCGACGAGGCCTTGAAAGAAGGCGTGTTTCGCGAAGATTTGTTCTACCGTTTGAACGGCGTCCGGTTGCAGCTCATGCCGTTGCGCGAGCGCGCGGAGGACGTTCCGCTGTTGCTCGAACACTGCCTCAAAAAATTTTCGAAGGAAACACCGCTGGAAATTTCCGTGGAGGCCTTGAAAGTTTTGCGCGCTTATCGCTGGAGCGGCAACGTGCGCGAATTGGAAAACGTGATGCAACGCGCGACCTTGGTGGCGCGCAACGGCGTGATCGAACGCGCGCATTTGCCCGAAGAATTTCTCGCCGCCACGCAGCGCGCCGATCACACGCTCACGCTCGAGGAATTGGAGAAGCTGCACATCACACGCGTGTTGCAACAAGCGCAGGACTACCAAAAGGCCGCGGAGATTTTGGGCATCGACCCGGCCACGCTTTGGCGCAAACGGAAGAAGTATGGCTTATGAAAATCGCGATTACCGCGGATTTGCATTGGGGGCTCGCGGCGCAGGGTGATCGCTGTACGCAACGGCTCGCGCAACGCGTCCGCCAGCTTGCTCCGGACGTGTTCGTTCTGCTCGGCGATACCGGCGTGGAAGAAGAGCTCGGCGAATGTTTGGCGCTGTTTGAATCGTTGCGCGGTGTGAAGCTGCTCGTGGCCGGCAATCATTGCCTTTGGTCGCACACGCGCGGCATCGACTCCATGAAGATTTACCGCGAAGTTATTCCTGCTACGGCGCAGCGCTTGGGCTTTCATTATTTGGATGAAAAGCCCTGGCTGGCGCAGGACCATACGCTCGCAATCGTGGGCAATATCAGTTGGTATGATTACTCCTGCGCCTCGCCGGCGCTGGCGGAAAAATATCCCGGCGTCGAGGCCATGTATCGGCGGAAAGAATTTTTCAATGGCCAGCACAATGACGGGCAATACGTGCGGCTCGGCATGAGCGACGCGGAGTTCACGCAATACGTGTTGGCCCGTTTGAAAACCCACCTCGACGAGATGAGCCAACGCGCCGAGACGTTGCTCGCTGCGATTCATCACCCGCCGTTTCCGGAATTGTTTTATCCCATAAAAGCCAAGCCGAGTGACGATGAATTGATGTGGCTCGCGTACACGAGCAATCGCGCGATTGCCGAATTGCTGCCGCGTTATTCCAACTTGCGTTATGTTTTTTGCGGCCACACGCATTCGGCCCGCGCCGCAAGCTTTGGCGCGATTCGCGCTTACAATATCGGCGGGAACTACGATTGGAAACGCCTCGCCGTGCTCGAACTTCCCGCGGGCGAAGTTGCTTTTGAAATTTTTCGGTAAACGTTCCGCCCGCACCGCACGCGAGCGGAGGTTGCCGCGTTTTTCCTCTTGCGCCTTCCACGCATATGGCGGCGCTTTTTATGCGAAGGCCTTCTTCTTCCAACCAAAGCTTGCTTTTCCAAACTCGAATTTGCATATTGGCCGTCCTTTAAAACAGCCTTCAACAAACCTAACGAAGGTTTTAAACCATCGCTAGGTTTAAGCTCGCAGATAAAACGAGTCTAATATGATCTTTCGTTATTCCGAATGGCGCGACGAACAAGGCAAGAGCCGCATGACGTTCGACGCTCTCATGCGCCTCTTCAGACAATTGCTGGTGCAAAGCGATGGCGATGTCGGGCAAGCACTGCAATGGCTCACGCGACTAGACCAGCGCCATCGCCTATTTGACCAGCAGCAAGGGCAGGGCTTGGGCGAGTTCATCGAATGGCTGAAGCAGCAAGGCTACATCGAAGAGATCGACCGCCAATTCCGCCTCACGAAAAGAGGGAGCAAACGCCTTCGGCAGGATTCGTTGAATCAAATTTTTTCTTCGCTGCGCAAGAGTCCCGCGAGCGGGCAACATAGCATGCCGCAATCGGGCGAAGGCATCGAGCGCCTTTCCGAAACCAAAGCCTATCGCTTCGGCGATTCTCCCACCAACCTCGACTTCACTTCGACCATCAACAATGCCATCAAGCGCAACGGCATCGAGACCATCAACATCACCGAAGATGATTTGGAAGTACACGAGACCGAGCATCTCACCACGTGCGCCACGGTGCTCATGATCGACGTGAGCCACAGCATGGTGCTCTATGGCGAAGACCGCATCACGCCCGCGAAGAATGTCGCGCTCGCGCTCTCGGAATTGATTCTCACGAAGTATCCTAAGGACAGCCTGCATGTCGTGCTCTTCGGCGATGACGCAGTGGAAGTGAAGGTGGAAGACATTCCGCACGTGACCGTCGGCCCCTTCCACACGAACACCAAAGCCGGCTTGCAGCTCGCGCGGCAAATTTTGAAGCGCAAACGCAACGTGAGCAAGCAAGTTTTTATGATCACCGACGGCAAGCCCTCCGCGATTTTTGAATACGGGCGCATTTATAAAAACCCATACGGCCTCGATCGCAAGATCGTGAACAAGACTTTGGACGAGGCCGTGATGTGCCGCCGCGAGAAGATTGCCATCACCACGTTCATGATCGCGCGCGATCCGTGGCTCGTGCAATTTGTGAACGACATGACGCAAGCCAATCGCGGCCGCGCGTATTTTTCTTCGTTGAACAAGCTGGGCGAGTATGTGTTCGTGGATTATATTCGAAACCGGAAGCGGAACGTGAGATAAGCATATTGCTTCGCGCTTGCGACAAATCTCAAAACAGACTGGGTCGCGAGCACAATGCTAAAGCAACATCAGAAAAGAGGAGACTATGGAACAGATTATCGACATTAAAAAGACGCCAAAGAAACGGCTTGTCGATTTGCTTCAGGGAGTACCCAACTCGGATAATCACTTTGTGTTGAAGGACAACGGACATTTTCTAGGGGTTGTGATCTCTCGAGAGAATTATGAGAAATATATGGTGCAGCATCAGGTCGAGGCCCAAGAAAAACTAGATAAATTTTTCGACGAGGTGCAGGCGGGGAATCATCTCGACATGTCGGATGATGAGTTAGAGCAAGAAATTGCCGATGCGATTCACGAGATGAGGGGCGTCAAATGATTCGGGCCGTGCCGGACGTGAATTTATACGTGAGCGCTGTCATCAGAAAGACCGGATACGGCGGACAAATCCTCGCTCGGGCCCGTGAATTTCTCGTCTTCACTTCGGAAGCGATCTTGGCGGATTTATTTCGGGTGATGCATTACGATCATGTCCGCCGCTTGCACAAGATGTCAGATGAAAAAATTATTGAGCATATCGATCTCCTGCGTTCTCGCATCCGGAGAACTCCGGGAAGGCTGCGGGTTGAAATTGTTCATGCCGATCCCGACGACGATATCATCGTTGCTTGCGCGCTCGAAGCTGCGGCAGATTACATCGTTTCACGCGATCATCACTTGCTCGATCTCAAGCACTATCATAGCATCCAAATCGTGTCTCCCAAAGCCTTTCTCGAAATCTTGGATCGTGAAAAATCACTCAGACTAAACTAAAATCTCGAATAAGCATGACCAAACTCCTCGACCTCCGCACCGTTGGGCAGCTTCGCGCCTCGGGCTATAAAGTTCTCCCGGTCAAAGATGAAGTCCGCAAAAACCTAGTGACGAAGCTACGTAGTAAGGAACAAATTTTTTCAGGCATCATCGGCTATGACGAGACCGTCATTCCCGACCTCTGTAACGCCATACTTTCGCGGCATGACATTATCCTGCTCGGCTTGCGCGGTCAAGCCAAAAGCCGCATATTGCGCGCATTGACCAACCTGCTCGATGAACACGTCCCCATTCTTAAAGGCAGCGAGATTAATGACAACCCTTTTGCGCCGGCTTCGAAATATGGCGTGGAGATGATTCGCGAACACGGCGACAATGCGGAGATCGAATGGATCGGCCGGGACCAACGTTACGGCGAAAAGCTCGCAACGCCGGACGTGACCATCGCGGATTTGATCGGCGACATAGATCCCATCAAAGCCGCGTCGCAGCGGTTGCACTATGCGCATGAAGGCATCATTCACTTCGGCATCATTCCGCGCACGAATCGCGGCATCTTCGCGATCAACGAGTTGCCGGATTTGCAGCCGCGCATTCAAGTCGGCTTGTTTAATGTGATGCAGGAAAAGGACATTCAGGTTCGCGGCTTCCCGATTCGCATTCCGCTCGACTTGATGATCGTGTACTCCGCGAATCCGGAAGACTACACGAATCGCGGCAATCTCATCACGCCGTTGAAAGATCGCATCGGCTCGCAGATTCACACGCATTATCCGCGCACGCTCGAAATCGGCATGCAGATTACGGCGCAAGAGGCGTGGATCAAACGCGAGGGCGCCGCGCCGAAGATTCTTTATTTTCTTCGGCAGATTATTGAGCAGACTGCAGCAGAGGCGCGGCGCAGCGAGTTTGTAGATCAAAAGAGCGGCGTGTCAACGCGGCTGACGATTTCCTTTCTCGAAAATTTGGTGAGCAATGCCGAACGGCGCGTGTGCCTCACGGGCGAGACCGAGTTGATGCCGCGCATTTGCGATTTGTTCTCGGCGCTCTCCGCGGTTACCGGCAAGATCGAGTTGGTTTATGAAGGCGAGCAAGAGGGCGTCGCGAATGTCGCGAAGGGACTTTTGGGCAAGGCGATCAAGACGATCTTCTTGAGTTACTTTCCCGATCCGCTGGCGAGCATGAAGAAGGGCGAGAATCATTATCGCAAAGTCACGGCGTGGTTCAAGAACGATCGCAAAATCGATCTCGCGGATGCGATGTCGACCGCGGAATATGTGCAGGTTTTGAATCGCGTCGAGGGCTTGAAAGAATTGACGCAGCAATTCCTGCCGAGCGCGAAAGACCTGACGCCCGCGCAATTGGCCGTCGGTATGGAGTTCGTGCTCGAAGGCTTGCACCAAAATTCGATGGTGAGCCGCGACGAGTTGGGTTTGGTGCGCACCTATTCCGATATGCTTAACCGCATGTTCAGCAATATTTCCAAACGCGAGGACTTTGACGAAGAGGAAGAAGAGAACTAGCGATGACAATGGGATGATCAAAAGACGAGCGCATTCAAACCGCGTCTCATCTCAAATTTTAAATTGCAAATTTTCCATTTAAAATTTGCAATGCTTTTGACTTCTGAACCGGAGAGGCTTCTGGGCTGAGAAGGCTCTCGCAAATCTGTGAGGAGAGGATCGGCGTGAGGGTAGCGCACTATCATCAACCGGTTTCCCCGAGCAAGCCGCGGCCTGCTTGGAAACGACGATCACGCTACACAACTATTGCGAGGAACATCATGGGCAGCGATCGCTCGGAAGCGACGAATCTCCAGTCGCAAATCGCTCGTCTCAATCAAATCGGCATTGCGCTCTCTAGCGAGCACAATCTGAACAAGCTTTTGGAGCTCATCGTCACTGAAGCGCGGCGCTTCACCGTGGCCGATGGCGGCAGCTTGTACATCAAAGAAGGCGAGAAGCTAAATTTTCTCGTCGCACAAACCGAATCACTCGAAACGAAAACGCAGCAGAAGTCGTTCAAAGCGTTTTACGTTCCGCTCACCAAGGAAAGCATTTCCGGCTACGTGGCTACCACCGGAAAAACCCTGAACCTCTCCGACGTTTATCACATCCCGCCCACGGTCGAATATCGTTTCAACAAAGAGTTCGATCGGCGCATGGGCTATCGCAGCAAATCGATGCTCACCGTGCCGATGCGCGATCACAATGACGAGATCATCGGCGTCTTGCAATTGGTCAACTCGCTCGACCTCGATGGCCGCGTGGTGCCGTTTCGCAAAGAGTACGAATCGCTCATCTTGTCTTTGGCGAGCCAGGCCGCGGTGGCCATTCGCAACGCGAAGCTCATTGAAGATATTAAAAGCCTGTTTCGCTCGCTGGTGCGCTATTCGGCCAAAGCCATTGACTCGCGCTCGCCGCACACGGCCGGTCATTCCGGACGCGTCGCAAAATTTTCGCTGCGTATTGCGCAAGCGATCAACGAAGAAACTGAAGGCGCGTTTGCGAGCGTGAAATTTTCCGCGGAGCAATTGGAAGAATTGCGCATGGCCGGCTGGCTGCACGACATCGGCAAGATCGGCGTCAAAGAGTCGGTGTTAGAAAAAGGCACCAAGCTCAATGACGATCAAATGGAAACGCTTGCCGAGCGTTTTGCGTTGATTAAAGCTTCGTTGCATGTTGAGCATTGCCGGCAAAAGGCGGTGCTGCTGCAAAATGGCGGCAACCTAAATGAAGCGACCACGGAACTCGAGCGCAAGCTCGCCACGGATCTCGAAGCCGTGGAGCAAGACCTCGAGTTTCTGCGCCGCATCAACATTCCCGAAGTCATGCAGCAGCAAGACGTGGAGCGGCTGCGCGCGATTGCCGAAAAATCTTTTATTGATCCCGCCGGCGAGATGCGCTATTTTCTCACCTCGCATGAATACGAAAACCTCGCGGTGTTGCGCGGCAACCTTACCGCCGGCGAGCGCAAAGAGATTCAACGCCACGTCGAATACACGATGGAAATTTTGCGCAAGATTCCGTTCACGAAAGATTTGGAAAATATTCCGATCATCGCCGCGGCGCACCATGAAATGCTCGACGGCTCGGGCTATCCGCAAGGTTTGAAGGGCGATGATATTCCGCTGCAAGCGCGCATTATGTGCATTTCGGATATTTACGACGCGCTCAGCTCCAAAGACCGGCCTTATA
>CAYNDW010000336.1:0-6863 GCA_964395375.1 uncultured Cytophagia bacterium | reverse complement strand
AAACCAAATCACTCGGTTGTTCTGCCATTGAAAGTTCAGTTAGTGCCTCATTTCTATGCGTCGGGATTAATTTATGAATCTCCAAAAAATAACGCGCTGGCTGTGCTCCCAATCGGAACTCATCTTTTTTCTTGGCTATATAAAGAATCTGGCGAGCCGGACTATAGTCATCCGCTTTGGAGGTTTTTTTCAAAATCATCTTCCGATGAATATTCGAAAAGGCTTAATAAGGGCAAACTTGCTCAATTTCTCTCGGAATACGAAGTAAAGCATAGAACGCTCACAGAAAATGAACTGAAGCTCTTGGAAAGCGATGAACTTTATGATGATCCCGTTATCAAAATCAGCACTTCCGACAATTATGAACCCTATGATTATGGTGAAATGCTTGAATTAGATTATGTAAGTTATCAAATAGAAGGTCATGACAGTACCTCTGTTTATAAAAGGCCTTTAGATTTGGAGACGGATAACTTGCTTTACTTGGATGGCAGTTGTGAGTGTGGCTCTTGCCCCGTAATATTTGCTATGAATGAACCTGGTCGTTGGAGAAGATTGCAGGAGTTTTTATCTGAAAGAAATTCGTTGGAGAAAAAAGGTGATTTTGTTGTTGAAATTCCCATTACCGCACAAACTTTAATGATTCAAGAACCTGGAAACGAAGTATCATATTTATCAAACCTTCAAGTCATAGGAAAAACAAACGATGGTAAATACTTCGGGAGCAATATTAGCCAAGAAAATACCATCATCGTCACACAGGATAAACCTTTATTTATCGATTTGAAGCATTTTCACAATGAGGTGCGAAACCTGAAACGTCTGTACCTCATCGGGAAAGGATATTATCTGAACTATAGCAAAGAGGTTTGTCCTTTAATTGCACCGTTACCTTTTGAGTTATTCGATTTGTGATCTGTAACTTGTGAAGCCGACATGTGTGAAAGTTTTTGTGGTCTACGAAAATTGCAGAAATCTGACCTCCCAGCTATCAAGGAGCATGACAATGAACCGTCGCCAATTCCTAAAGAGCACTTTGAGCGCAGCGATAGCCGCACCTTATATCATCCCCGCCTCCGCGCTTGGCAAAGACGGCGCGACCGCGCCGAGCGACCGGCTCACGATGGCCTGCATCGGCGTGGGCGGCATGGGCACTTCAAACATGAACAGCTTTCTCAGTAAACCTGAAGCGCAAATTCTCGCGGTGTGCGACGTTGATACTGCGCATCGCAATCGCGCGCGCGATACGATCAACGAGAAATACGGCAACAAAGATTGCGCGACGTACAATGATTTTCGCGAAGTGCTCGCGCGCAATGATATTGATGCCATCTCGCTCGCGGTGCCCGATCATTGGCACGGCATCATTGCCGTTGCCGTTGCCCGCGCGGGCAAAGATATTTATGGCGAGAAGCCGCTCGCGTATACGATCTCCGAAGGCCGCGCCGTGGTTGATGCGGTGCAGCGTCACGGCGTGGTTTGGCAAACGGGCAGTTGGCAACGCTCGCAACAGCATTTTCGTTTCGGCTGCGAGCTGGTGCGCAACGGTCGCATCGGAAAGGTTCACACCGTGCGCGTGGGGTTGCCGCACGGCAACAGTATCGACAATCGCGGCACGCAACCCGCGCCCATTCCCGAAGGTTTTGATTACGACATGTGGCTCGGGCCTGCGCCATGGCGGCCGTATAATCCGAGTCGTTGTCATTGGAATTTTCGTTGGATCAGCGATTACTCCGGCGGGCAGCTCACGGATTGGGCCGGCCATCATTGCGACATTGCGAATTGGGGCATGGCTACGGAATACACCGCGCCGATTGCAATCGAAGGCCGCGCGGTTTATCCGCCCGCGCAAGACGGCCTCTTCGACACGCCGGAGAGTTATTACTTCGAATGCAAATTCGCAGAAGGCTTCACCATGATCGTTGCGGATCGCAAGCAACAGCCCAAAGGCATGGGCGTGCAGTTCGTCGGCGAGAACGGTTGGGTGTATGTTGATCGCTCCGGCATTGAGGCGGAGCCCAAGTCTTTGCTCACTTCAATCATCGGCCCGAATGAAATTCAACTCTACCAGAGCAACGATCATCAGCAGAATTTTTTGGATTGCGTGCGCACGCGCGCGCTGACGATCACGCCCGTGGAAGTCGCGCATCATTCGATCATGATCGGCCATCTCGGCGTGATTGCAATGAAACTCGGCCGCAAAGTGCAATGGGACGGCGCACGCGAGCGCTTCGTGAACGATGCCGAAGCGGATCGTATGTTGTCGCGGCCGATGCGGAGTCCGTGGCATCTGTAAAAGTTCGTCGTCGTCAATTCACTTGCACTTTGGCAATGCACCTCAACTTCATTCCGCCGCTATGTCTTTCCGAAAACTATTCTTCATTGCACTGTCTTGTTGTGCGCTCACCGCATTCTTACAAATCAAAACGCTCAAAGGTTGGGGCGAAGTGATCGACCCCGACGGCGATTGTGTTGTTAAACTCGATAAGCAAAAACTGCTCATAACCGTGCCCGGCACTCTTCACGATCTCAATCCGCGCAACGGCAAAATCAACGCGCCGCTGGTGTTGCAAAACGTCGCGGGCGACTTCGAAGTTCAGGTGAGAGTCTCCGGCGCGTTTCAACCCGGGAAGGAAACCACGGCGCCCAAGAGTCACGCGTTTAATGGCGCGGGTTTGCTGTTGTGGCAGGATGAAAAAAACTATCTTCGCCTCGAACGCAATGTGTGGATCGGTGACGACGGCAAGTTAACTTGTTTTCCGCCGCTCTTGGAACAGTGTCAAGACGGGCAATATGCCATACTCAATGGTGCAAGCACGACCGATCCTTTTTTCCAAGGCCGCTCAACGTGGTTGCGCTTAGCGCGGCGCGGCGAAAAGATCTTCGCTAGCCTGAGCCACGACGGCAAAAAATGGATGCGCGTCAACGAGTTTGATTTTGCGCTTGCGCGCGACCTGCGCGTCGGCGTCGCTGCGATCAACACTTCGGATGAACCCTTTGCTGTGAAGTTTGATGAATTCAAGATCGAGAAGTTGTGATCCAATATCGAGAGTGAGGAAGCGATGACCTTGAACCTGAAAAGAATCTTTTTGCTCGTGCATGCTTTGGCTGCGACCTCTTTCGCACAAATGCCCGAGCAAGACCTCGAAAAAATCGAGTCTGCTCTTCCCGCGCGAGCAACCGCAAAGTCGCAGCGCCAGCGCAAACTGCTCGTCTTCACCTTAACCGAAGGCTTCAAACACGCTTCGATCCCATACGCGGCGAAAGCATTGGAGTTGATGGGACAAAAGACGGGCGCGTTCACGGCGACGATCAGCGATAACATGACAAGCTTTCGCGAGAGCAATCTCAAACAATTCGATGCCGTGTGCTTCGTGAGCACGACGGAGTTGAAGTTT
The DNA here is from genome assembly GCA_964395375.1 of uncultured Cytophagia bacterium. Lineage (GTDB taxonomy): Bacteria > Zhuqueibacterota > Zhuqueibacteria > Zhuqueibacterales > Zhuqueibacteraceae > JABWAN01. Next base: position 3,465 of record CAYNDW010000336.1, on the reverse strand, counting down.
GCAGACTCGAAGCTGCGCGAAAGCCTGATGAAGTTTGCCAAAGGCGGCAAGGGCGTGATCGGCATTCACGCGGCGAGCGATAATTTTTATAACTGGCCCGAGGCCGCGGAAATGATGGGCGGTCTCTTCGACGGGCACCCGTGGAATGCGAATGGCGCATGGGCCGTGAAGATCGATGATCCGCAGCATCCTCTCGCCGCGGCATTCAAAGGCGAAGGCTTCACGCTCAGTGATGAAATCTATCGCTTCAAAGCGCCGATCTCGCGCGAAAATCTGCGCGTGCTCTTGAGTCTCGATCTTGCGAGCGAAGGCAATATTCAAGTCGAAGGCTTGCGCACGAGCGACATCGATATTCCGATCAGTTGGGTGCGCAACTTCGGCAAAGGCCGCGTGTTCTATTGCTCGCTCGGCCACAACAACTCGGTGTATTGGAACGCCGCCGTGCTCCAACATTATCTCGACGGCATTCAATTCGCGTTGGGCGATTTGCAGGCGGACGCGACACCGAGCGTGGCAACGTGTTTGGCCGCCGTCGCGAAATATGACTATGGTCAAAGCCGCGCACGCCTGACCGAGTTGGATAATTTCATTCGCGTCTCGCGCGCTTCGCCGGAAGCTTTGTTGCGGCTCGAAAAAAATCTTCTTGCGATTCTTTCTTCAACCAATGCCACGCTCGCGGGCAAACAATATGTGTGCGAGCATTTGAGCACGATGGGCGCGAGCGCGAGCGTGCCAACTTTGGCGAAGATGCTCAATAACGCTGAGACCGTGGAAATGGCGCGCTTCGCGCTCGAACGCATTCCCACCGAAACGGCATTAGCCGCATTGCGCAACGCATTGCCAAAAGCCGAGGGCAAAACGCAAGTCGGCATCATCAATTCGTTGGGACAACGCCGCGACGCCAAGTCCGTTGCGCTTTTTGCTGGGCTGATAAAAAGCCCGGACGCGATGATTGCGCACGCGGCAGTTGCGGCGTTGGGAGAGATTGCGCACGCCGAAGCGGCTCAAGTTCTCAACGAAGCGCAGCGCAATGCGAGCGGCACGCTATCGCAACGCATTGCCGCGGCGCGCTTGCAATGCGCCGAGGCCTTTGCCGCTTCCGGAAAGAAGAACGAGGCGCTGCTCATTTATTTGCAACTCAATGCTGAACCCTTTCCTGCTCCGATTCGTTTCGCCGCGCTGCGGGGACAAATTAGAACCGAACCGGAAAATGCCGAGGGCCGCATTCTCAGTTTGCTCAAATCGCAAAGCCCCGAGGCGCAAACCATGGCAGTTCGCCTCGTCGCGGAAATTCCGGCAACGCAAAACATGAGCGCGATTGCCTCCGCTTTACCGACATTGCCCTCGCTGCAGCAACAGCAACTCATCACTGCGCTAGCTTCGCGTCGTGACGAAACGGTGCGCAATGCGATCACGCAAGCCACGCGCAGTGCTGATGAAGAAGTTCGCGTTGCAGCACTTCAAGCATTGGCACAAGCGGGCGAGGCCTCCTCCGTGCTCGTGCTCGCCGAAGCTGCAACGAAGAAAGGAAAAGAGGGCGAAGCGGCACGGTTGAGTTTGTCGCGCGTGCGCGGCGAGAATATCGATGCGACTATCGTTGCGCTGCTCGCGACGAGCACGGGTGCGACCAAAGTCGAGTTGATGCGCAGCACGGAAGCGCGCCGCATCATGTCCGCCACACCCGCATTGTTGCAAGCCGCGCGCGACACGAATGAAGCCGTGCGGCGCGCGAGCTATAAGGCTCTGCGCACGACAGCGGGGCCGGAGCATGTGCAAACGCTGCTCGACGATCTCATGCAAACGCAGAACGAAGACGAGCGCGGCGAACTTGAAAAAACCGTTGCCGCGGTGGCGCAAAAGAATCCCGTGGCCGAAGCGCGCAATGCCGCAATACTCGCGCGGTTGCCCGGCGTGAAGCAAGTCGAAACGAAAGCTTCGTTGCTGCAAGTCTTGGGCAAGATCGGCGAAGCTTCGGCTTTGCCGGAATTGCGCGCGGCATTACAAAGCAAACAGCCGGAACTGCGCACCGCTGCGATTCGCGCGCTTTCTGAATGGCCGAACGACGCGCCGCAAGAGGACTTGTTGCGCTACGCACAAACCAGCCGCGATCAAACCGCAAAAACTTTAGCGTTGCGCGGTTTTGTGCGCTTGTTGGGATTGTCCGCGGCGAGCGCAACAACGTTAGAACGTTATCAGCTTGCCATGCAACTGGCGCCGAATCTCGATGAACAGCGCATGGTGCTTTCGGGTTTAGCGCAACAACAGGAAGTGGGCGCATTGCAGATGGCTGCGCGCTATTTGAGTGATGCGAACCTCCATGCCGAAGCCGCGGCCGCGGTGCTCAAAATTTCAGAAACGACGAGCCGCACCGCGCCCGCGCAAACCAAAGCGCTCTTGCAACAAATACTCAAAGGCGATAATGAATCATGGCGCGCAGCGGCGCAAAAACTTTTAGGCGCGATTGAACGCGTGGAAGATTTTATCACCGCGTGGCAGGTCTCCGGACCCTATTTTGAAAAAGGCGCTTCGCTGTTTGAATTTGCCTTTCCGCCGGAACAGGCGGAGGCGGCCGACGTGGTTTGGAGCAAAGCCGAGTATGCGATTGATCCGCAGCAACCGTGGCTCGTGCCGCTCGATCGCCTCCTCGGTGGCGAGTCGCGCGTGGCATATTTGCGCGCAAAGATTTGGTCGGAGAAAGCGCAACCCGCGCGTTTAGAATTGGGCAGCGATGACGGCGTGAAGGCGTGGCACAATGGGCAATTTGTGCATGGCAACAATGCCAGCCGCGGCGTGAACCCCGGTGATGATCGCGTGACAGTGAATCTCAAGGCCGGAGAAAATATTTTGCTGCTTAAGATCATTCAAGGCGCCGGCGGTTGGGGCGCGTGCGCGCGCGTGCGTGGAACTGGCGGCGAGCGTCTTGAGGGCGTGCGCGTACTCGAGTAGTTGTAGGAGGTTGGCTGGCTAATGGTGAATTGTGAATGGCCAATGGCCAACGACGAGCAACGAACAACCAGATATACTTCTTGCGAATCAAAATCAGGTGCGCTATAATCTTTCATGGCCCGGAAACGCGCGAAACGCAATCAATACGAAGCGCGGTTGATTCAATTGCTGAAACGGCGCTTCGAACAAGCACGGCTCAAAGTGCAAGATCACCTCAAGGTGGGCAGACTTCCGCTTGAGATTGACATGCTCGTGCGCTCTAGCCGTACGCCAACCAACGCGCGGCTTCCCAAGCTCTTTCGATATTTCCAACAGCACAATGTGTTGGAGATCAAGACCGAACAAACGCCGCTGAAAATCGGCGACCTGCTCAAGCTGCAAGCATACACTTGGCTCTATATGGAGCAGCGCAAGATTTACGACGCGGAGCAAGTGACGGCGACGGTGAGTGCGCATCATGTGCCGGCGCCGGTGCGCGCCGCATTACCTGCGCTCAAGTAGCGCCGTGTGAGCCGAGGC
>CAYNDW010000335.1:0-6866 GCA_964395375.1 uncultured Cytophagia bacterium | reverse complement strand
TTTCATCACTCCATCACTCCATCACTCCATCACTCCATCACTCCACCACTCCATCACTCCATCACTCCATCACTCCACCACTCCATCATTCCATCATTCCATCACTCCATCAATCCATCACTCCAACCATTAGAGATTCCCGCGCGTAATCTCCTTCACCGCATAATCGCACGCGCGCGCGGTGAGCGCCATGTACGTGAGCGAAGGATTTTGGCACGCCGAAGAAGCCATCGCCGCGCCGTCGGTGATGAACACGTTCTTCACGTCGTGGCATTGATTCCAGCCATTGAGCACCGAAGTCTTGGGATCGCGGCCCATGCGCGCGGTGCCCATTTCGTGGATGCAATAGCCCGGCGGATCGTCGTTGAGGAACGGCCGCACATTTTTCGCGCCGGAGGCTTCGAGCATTTCAGCGATGGAGTCGCGCATGTGCTCGCGCATTTTGTTTTCGTTCTCGCTCCATTTGCAATGCAGCTTGAGCATCGGCATGCCCCACGCGTCTTTGTTGTTGTGATCCAACTCGACATAGTTTTCGTAGCGCGGCAAATGCTCGCCCCAGCCGCCGACCCACATTTGCCATTGCGCCGGTTGGCGCAAGGAATTTTTAAAATCCGCGCCAAAGCCCGGCATGAACTTGCCGCGCTCCCAACCCACGCGCGTCGCGCCGCCTTGACAGCCGAAGCCGCGCAGATAATTTTTGTTCTGCGTTTTCGCGTCGAGATTTTGGTAACGCGGAATGTAAATGCCGTTGGGACGATTGCCGGAATAATACTTGTCGCCGAAATCATAAAACTCCGCGCTCGCGCCGGCTTCATACGGATGATCCATCAAATAATGCCCGAGCGCGCCGCTGGAATTGGCAAGGCCGTTGGGAAAACGCCGCGAAGTGGAGTTAAGCATGATTTGCGCGGACGCAATGGTGGAAGCGCAGAGGAAAATAACTTTTGCATGCAACTCAATCGTCTCGTGCGTGAGCGCGTCGATCACACGCACGCCCACGGCTTTGTCTTTCTCTTCATCATAAATCACGCTGTGCACCACGCTGTTCGCGCGAATGGTGAGATTGCCGGTGACCAGCGCCGCGGGTAAAGTCGAACTCAAGCTGCTGAAGTATGCGCCATTCGAGCAGCCGCGCTGACACGGACCGCAATAGTGGCAACGTTGCCGGCCTTTGTGCGGCACGGTGAGCACGGCAGCGCGGCCGATGATCATTCTGCGCCCGCCATATTGTTTTTCAACTTGCTCTTTGACGTGCAGCTCCACGCAGTTCATCTCCATCGGCGGAAGAAAATTCCCATCGGGCAACTCCGGCACGCCGTCATTGTTGCCGCTGATGCCGGCGAAGGATTCGACGTAATCATACCACGGCGCGAGGTCTTTATAACGAATCGGCCAATCCACGCCGAAGCCGTCGCGGCCGTTCTCTTCGAAATTCAAATCGCTCCAACGATAACTCTGCCGTCCCCACATGAGCGAGCGCCCGCCGAGGTGATAGCCGCGAATCCACGTGAAGGGTTTGTCCGCATCGTGCGTGTAAGGATGCTGTTTGTCATTCACGAAAAAATGTTTGGTGGCTTCGCCGAACGCATAGCATTGACTCTGCTTGGGATATTCGGTTTCATAAAGCTTGCGCTCGCCCATGCCGCGATAACGAAACTCCCACGCGCCTTTGTCTTCGGTGACGTAATCTTTGCCGTGCTCCACCATGCGGCCGCGTTCGAGCACAAGCGTCTTGAGGCCTTTCTCGGTCAACTCCTTCGCGGCCCAGCCGCCGGAAATGCCGGAGCCGACCACAATGGCGTCGTAAGTTTGTTTCTTGATGAGGTTGAAAGTGTTCATGTACGGTCTCCGTGTTTTGCGCGCATCTTCTATTTGTCATTCAGCAGGAATCCTTTTAAGCACTTGGCCGTGGCCGAATGCTTAAAAAGATTTTACTCGTTTCCACACTCCGTTTGGAAACGAGAGGCGGCGTAAGGCATGCTCAATCCACAATCGCTTGATAAACGAGTGTCGGAAATTTTTGATTCAAATCAACGCTCGTGAATGGCGGTAATTGCACCATGATGAGGGCAACCATCTGCTCCGCGGGATCAATCCAAAAGCGCGTGTACCATGCGCCCGACCAACCATATGCGCCCACGGACCCAAGCTCGCCGCTGAAGGTCACGTCATTTTTAATTCCAAAACCCAAGCCAAAGCCGAAACCGAACGGAGCGGTTTTCTCTTTCAAGAAATCTGCGGTCATTAACTCGATGGACTTGCGGCTCAAAATGCGCGCGCCTTCAAGCTCGCCGCCATTAAGCAGCATTTGCGCAAAGCGCGCATAATCCGCGACGGTGGAGCTGAGGCCCGCGCCGCCAGAGTAATAGCGCTGAGGCCCGCTCACCGGATAGCTCGGCGAGTAATCGCCTTTGCCCGCGAACGTAACGTGATCCGGAACTTTAACGAGGCCCTTTTCTTCGGAGAATTGATACACTGTGGCGAGCCGTGCGGCTTTATTTTCGGGAAGAAAAAAATGCGTGTCGTTCATCTTCAGCGGCATAAAGATGCGCTCCCGCAAAAATTCGTTGAACGGTTTGCCGGAGACGACTTCCACCAGATAACCCAACACGTCGGTGGAAAGACCGTATTCCCATTTATCGCCGGGCTGATGCATCAACGGCAGGCCGGCCAACTTCTTCATGCTCTCCGCGAGGGTTTCGTCGTGCAAGCCCAAGCCATGCGCAATGCCGGCTTTGTCGTAAAGCGAGCCTAAGCGCTCGTTCCAATGATACGTGAAGCCCGCGGTGTGCGTGAGCAAATGGCGAATCGTGATCGGACGCTTGGCCGGCGCGAGCGAGTCCGCATTCGCTTTGCCGTTGGTGGCAGGCGCGTCCACGAGCACTTTCATGTCTTTAAATTCGGGCAGATATTTGAAGAGCGGATCGTCGAGGCGAAAGCGGCCCTCTTCGTGCAAGATCATCACGGCCACGCTCGTGATCGGCTTGGTCATGGAGGCAATGCGAAAGATCGTGTTGTCCTGCATGGGCTTCTTCGTTTCAATATCCTGTAGGCCCACGCTTTTCACATAAGCCGTCTTGCCCTTCCGCGCCACGAGCGCGACCGCGCCGGCGATTTGCTTGCGTTCGACGTATTGCGTCATCATGTTTTCCACGCGCTGCAAACGCGCGCGAGAGAGACCGACGCTTTCCGCGGCAGCCGGCGGCAAGCCTTGCGCAGAAAGTGTTGCCGTTAAACAGAGGCATAAAATAAAAATTCGCATCAACGACTTCATGAAGTGTGCTCCTTGGCCTTCGTGCTTTCAGAAATTTGTTAGTCAGAAAGAATCTTTTTATGCACTGGGTCGTGTGCTACGTGCTCAAGCAGATTCCTGCTGAGTGACAGCGAGGAAACTCAATTCAACTCCGCCCATGTTTTGCCGACGCGGCCCAACGGAATGCAGCCTTCGAAGCGGTCGGTCGCGGGTTGAAACTCCAACTCTTCGGTCATGCCGATGGTCGAGGTGTAATAGCCCACGAGCGTGAGTTCTTTCATCATACCGAAAAACGGAATTTCGCGCGCGCCTGTTTGTCGGGCAGCGAGCGCTTCGTTATCCAACGCGGTGAGCAATGCGGTTTGCTGCTCCGGTGTTCCTTCTAAAAACTTTTTGCCATGCGCCTTTTGAAAACGTGTTGCCAGTTCGTTCACGCCGTTCATAAAGCGCGTGCGTTCGGCGGGCGGATACCACTCGGTGAGAATAATATCGATGAACTCATTCACCCGCGCGGCTTTTGCGCCGGGCGTGTCGGTCGCGGGAATGATCATCTCCGCAATCGTGGTGACGAGTTCGTTTTGCTCGGGTGAAAGCGTTTGCGGCAGCCACGGCTTTTCCACTTGCCGCGTGCTCGGCGCGCAGCCGCTCAACACTGCGTTCAGCAACGGCGCAGACACCGCGCCGCCCATTAACATGGCAACGCGTTGCAATGCTTCTCTTCGGTTCATACGCTTCTCCAAAGTTTGTTTTTTATTTTCCTGAAGCACCTCCCCTCCTCTTTGTCATTCTGGAAGAACCTTCCCTCGCACTTGCGATGAAGCTCGTTCTAAGATTTGCGCCGAGCACGAGGAAAGGTTCATACAGAATGACATATTTTTGCTCGTTCCCAAACTCCGTTTGGGAACGCAATTGCGTGAGAAACTCCGTTTCGATTTTTCTTGAGCAGCCGAAACAGAGTTTCTGCGGCAAGCGCGTTCCCAAACAGAGTTTGGGAACGAGAGGCTTTCATCCACTAAAATAAATCCAAATCAATCCCACCAGCACCACAAGCAGCGCGCTTAGCATAAGATCTTTGCGTCGCCACGCCGGTTGAGAGGCGGGCAAGCTCGAAGGCAAATGCTCCGCGGTTGCATACGTGAGGCCCGCGAGTTTTTTATCCGAAGGCGCGGGCGCGGTGAAGCTCACTGCCACGAGCACCGCGGTGCAAATCACAAACAGGAACAAAGCGAAATGGAGAAAGTTGATGTCGGCAAACGTGTAGAGCAAACCGGAGAGCGAGCCTTTGTTCAACTCCGCGACGAGCCTTCCCATGCCCAACACAAAGCCGGTGATAAGCGCCGCCATTGCGCCGCGTGCGTTCACGCGTTTCCACGCCACACCGATGAGAAACACCGCGGCAATCGGCGGCGAGATGTAGGCTTGCACGCTTTGGAGGTATTGATACAACTGTCCGGAGATCAACTTCATCGTCGGAATCCACAACAAGCCGAAGCCCACGAGGAACACCGTGGAAACTTGCCCGACCCATACGAGTTGCTTTTCGGAAGCCTGTGGCTTGAGCTTTTTATAAATGTCCCACGTGATGAGCGTCGAACACGAATTGAATACGGAAGAGAGCGAGCTCATCAACGCCGCGAGCAAGCCCGCGACGACCACGCCGCGCAAACCGCTCGGCAGCAATGCGCCGACCAACGTCGGCAAAGCTTTGTCGGGTTGATCCAATTGCAACAGGCCTTTTTGCGCGAGCGCTGCGGCGATGACGCCGGGGATGACGAAGAGAAAAAGCGGCAGGAGTTTGAGCAGGCCGCCGAAGACGGTGCCGCGTCGCGCCTGATCTTGATTCGTGGCCGCGAGCACGCGCTGCACGATGAATTGATCCGTGCACCAATACCACACGCCGAGTATCGGTGCGCCGAGCAGAATGCCGGTCCACGGAAAATTCGGATCGCTCATCGGCAGCCACATGTTGAAGAAGGAACTATCGAGGCTCGCGCGCAATTCGCTCCAGCCGCCGAGTTCGATCAAGCCGGCAACGGTGACGACAATCGCGCCGCCGATGAGGACGAACATTTGCATCATGTCGGTATAGAGCACCGCGCGCAATCCGCCGAAGACCGTGTAGATACCCGTTGCGATGACGACCACGAGCGCGCCCGTCCAAAAGTTGATGCCCATGAGCGCTTCGAACACAATTCCGCCCGCGGCAATGGTCACGGAAATTTTCGTGAGCACGTAGCTGATGATCGAAACAATGGCGAGATACCACCGCGCGCCGGGCGAATAACGGCGTTCGAGAAATTCCGGCATGGTGTAAACGCCGCTGCGCAAATAAAACGGCACGAACACCCAGCCGAGAATGAGCAGCATGAAACAAGCGAGCACTTCGAACTGCCCGACGGCCACACCGCTCGCCGCGCCCGTGCCCGCTAAACCGACAAGATGCTCCGCGCCAATGTTGGAAGCGAAGAGCGAAGCGCCGATGATGAACCAACCGGTGTTGCGCCCAGCGAGAAAATACTCCGAAGAGCTTTCGCGCGTTTTGGTGCCGCGTCCGGTGGTCCAATACGCCACGACAAACACGATGGCGAAATACAGCGCCACCACAAACCAATCGAGACCGCTGAAGTTTGACACGTTGCTCCTCCTCCGTTAGTGGGAAAGCCGGGCTTGCACAACGAGACGTTTAGGATTCAAAAAAGATCAATGTGCAAATCCGGCTTTGCCCAGTTCAGTGCTTGGACAAAAACTCATGCCGCCTCGCTGCGAATGTTGGCTTCAGCCCAAGCCACGACGCGCTCGGCAATACTCAAAGCTCGGTGATAATCTTCTTCTGTGGCAGGTTCAAAATGGCCGGGGTAACGTGTAGTGGAAGCGTAGTGCGTCAATTCGATGGCGGGTTTTATTTCATCCGGCATACAACTCTCTCCCTTCGTCTAGTGCCGGTTTGATAATCATGAAAGGATTGGAGCCGTGTTTCTCGATATCGCCGGGAGTGACGACGAAAATATCTTTTGCAAAGCCGAAACCGTATAAGCTGGAGTGAATAAACTGCACGGTCTTGCGCCGATGCGTTCCCTCCGGCATCACAACCAAAACGTCGAGATCGCTGTTTGCTCCCATCTCCCCGCGCGCGGCGGAGCCGAAGAGAACGATACGCAAGGGATGAACTGCGGCGACAATGCGCTGGGTCAACTCCTGTAATTTTTGTTCATCGGGATTCATGGCAAATTCTCGGCGCTTGAAGTTTTCTTGCTCTTTCCTCAAGCCAACACGGCTTGATCCGCGCTCTAAATTTAACCCGCTCTTCGTAAAGCGCAAGCGAAGATTCTTCTGTAAGCGGATGGTGCGAGTAAGCGGATAAAGCATCTTCGTTTTATCCGCTTACTCATCAAATCCGCTTACAGAAGAGCTTTTTGGTTGCGGCCTGTCAGCGTTCGGAGTTTACCTCATCAAAAGCATCTTAATCTCTTTTTGAAAACGGCTCGTGCGCAAACTCGCAACGTACACGCCACTGCTCAAAGCGCTGCCGTCGAAGCGAAAAGAGTATTGTCCCGCGGCCTGCTCTTTATCAACGAGCGTCGCGATCTTTTTGCCGGTGAGATCATAAACTTCC
>CAYNDW010000334.1:0-6896 GCA_964395375.1 uncultured Cytophagia bacterium | reverse complement strand
TTCTTGCAATGCCCGCTCACGCTCGACTACGGCGCTGCGAAAATTTTTCTCGACGTGCTCGGCCCGAATTTGATTCCCACACCGGGCACGGACGTGGCCAAAGCGATTCAAATGGCGATCAAAAGTTTTGAGAGCACTGAACGTCAGCACAAAGTGCTCGTCTTGATTACGGACGGCGAGCATCACGGCGATGACGTTTTGCCGGCCGCAGAAGAAGCGGAGCGTGAAGGCTTGGTGATTTACACCGTGGGCATCGGTTCCGCGCAGGGTGTGCCCATTCCGGTGGAGCAACAGGGAGGAGGCTTCAAAAAAAGCAGCAGCGGCGACGTCGTGGTCACGAAACTCGATGAACTCACGCTCGAAAAGATTGCGCTACAAACCGGCGGTAAATATTATCGCGCCTCTTCCAGTGAAGCGGAATTGGATCGCATTTATGACGACATCTCCGGAATGGAAAAGAAAGAATTAGCTTCGCTGAAATTTTCGCAGTTTGAAGAACGGTTTCAGTACGTGCTGGCGATTGCGTTTTTGCTGTTGTTGATTGAGCTGCTGCTCTCGGAGCGGCGCAAGGTGGGGACGAATGGGCGCGCACGGTTTTCAAAGGCGGCTGCGGCTGAAGTCGAATGATGCCGAAATTTGTTTTGCCCTTCTTGAGGCTGTGCCTTACTTTGACGATGAAAACGTTTGCTTGATGAACTACAGGAGAAAATGAGCATGAAAAAATTCCAAAAACAAAACGCCGCCAAGCAAATCGTTTTGGGCAAGTCCGTTCTCGATGAAGCGAAGCTTGGAAAAAACGTCGAGATCATCGTGCAGAACGGTTCTATTGTGATTCTGCCTGCGATCAAGAAAAAAGCTTGGCGCGTATTGGAGCGGCTAGGCGAAGGTGCGGCTTCCGGCGTTTTGGATGAACCGTCGAGCAACCACGATGTGTATCTTTACGGGAAAGGCAAATGACTTTCGTCGACACCGGGCATGGGTCGCGCTCGAAGATCAAAGAGATTTCAATCATACAGCAGCTCTCCAATTCAAGCGCGAACTGCTTCATGACAAAACCCGCCTCATCACAACAAACTACGTTCTAGACGAGACCTACACATTATTGCTGCTCAATGTTGGCTATGTCAAGACCGTGGCCTTCAAGCAACTAATGGATGAAATGACTGACCTGAATCTTGTCGCCATGTTTCATGTTACGCCTGATATTGAAATGGAAGCTTGGAATGTTTTTGAGCGTTATAATCGAGACAAAGCGTGGTCATTTACGGATTGCACCAGCAAGGTGTTAATGGAACGGCTTGGTCTCGTCGAAGTTTTCACTTTTGATCATCATTTCGACCAAATGAATTTAATCAGAAAACCCTTCCTTCATCGCTTTTAATAAAAAGAGCCGCGATATGCTCCACATCCCTCTCCTCCGCGCCGGTCAGCCTTACAAAAGTTTAGATACAACCACCGTTCGCCATTTTCAAACCAACGAGCCGGTCGCACAAGTGAGCCAGGCCAATCGCGGTTTGATCGCGAAAGATTTGGCGCAAGCTGCGGCCTCGCAACGAAAGCTGCAAGAGCATAGCATAGATGAATTGCTCGCGATGTGTATGAAGGCCGCGGAAAATTTTATGCAAGCGGATTTGCCGATTGACGGCGCAACGCAATCGCCGAGCGACTACGTGCATCTCCTCTCCGCCACGACCGGGATGCCGGAAGTGCTCTGCCGCCGCAACATGGCGAAGATCGAATCCGTGCTGCGGCAGATGCCCGCGATACTCAGCGGCCTCACGCGCGGACTTGATCTCCACATTCTCGATCAAGGCTGGGGCGTGCAGGACAATCATCATCTCAGTTTTTCGTGTGCGGCGCAATCACTCGGCGCGATTTTGCCGAGCAATTCGCCGGGCGTACATTCGCTGTGGCTGCCGGCGATTCCGCTGAAAGTTCCGCTCGTGCTCAAGCCGGGCCGCGAGGAGCCGTGGTCGCCGTATCGTATCGCGCAAGCATTCATTTCAGCGGGTTGTCCGGCGGAGGCGTTTAGCTTTTATCCTTCGGATCACGGCGGCGCAACGGAAATTCTTTTGCGTTGCCAGCGGGCGATGTTCTTTGGCGATCAAAGCAGCGTGCAAGCATGGGCCGGCGATCCGCGCGTAGAAATTCACGGACCGGGTTGGAGCAAAGTGCTCATCGCCGAAGACAAGATTGAGGAGTGGGAAAAATATATCGACATCATCGTCACTTCGATTGTGGAGAACGGCGGGCGCTCGTGTTTGAACGCTTCGGGTGTGTGGGTGCCGAAATATGGCCGCGAGATTGCCGAAGCGATTGCGCAACGTTTGGCAAAGATCGAGGCGCGCGCGATGGATGATGCCGAGGCGAAGATTGCCGCTTTCACCAATAAAAAATTCGCGGCGCGTATCAATGACACGATCGATCGCCAGCTGCAAACGCCGGGCGCGGAAGATTTGACTGCAAAGCATCGCGGCAGCAATCGGCTGGTTGAGAAAGACGGCTGCACGTTTCTTTTGCCCACGCTCGTGCATTGCGCAGACGCCGAGCACCCGCTCGCGAATGTCGAGTTCCTCTTTCCGTTTGCGAGCGTGGTTGAAACGCCGCAAAGCGAAGTACTCCAGCGCATCGGCTCCACGCTCGTGTTGACGGCGATCACGGAAGATGAAGCATTCATGCAATCGCTTTTCGCCTCGCCGCATGTCGATCGCCTCAACGTCGGCGCGATTCCCACTAACAGAGTTTCTTGGGATCAACCGCACGAGGGGAATTTGTTCGAGCATTTGTATCGGAGGAGGGCGTTGCAGAGAAAGTAAAACTTTATCTGTGGTTGGGCCGAACTGAGAAAAGCGTTGCGATTCCTGCCGTTGAGTATTATAATTCGTTGCTTTAAAAAATCATTGATTTGTCCTTGGCAGGGAGGGAAGAATGTTTGACCTCACAAAATTTACGCCCACGCGCAAGGCTGAATTTGAGCAATTGGCGCGGGATCGCAAAGATGATTTTGAAGCATTGCGTGAGAGAGGGCGATGGACTGCGTCGGTCTATCTTGGACCGTACATTGTAGAGGCGCGGCTGAAGTTCAAAATTTGTGAATTACTCAAGCTGAAGCAGTTGCCGGCAGTTCTCAAAACGCATGATTTGGTTGCGCTCGCGATTTTTGCCGGCTTATGGGAGGAACTTCATGCTTTGGCGAAAGTGTATGAGAATTTCAGAAAGATCAATCACCTGCACGAGAATGCGGTTTGGCGTTATAGAGTTGCCGTTCCTTCTCATAAAACTGCTTCCAATAATATGAATGATTGGCTATGCAACCCAATCGATGGAGTGATGACATGGCTCAGTATATAATGGTTAGCAAAAAGCTTCTCGAACGTCTGCGCGCGGCGTTCAAGCGTTATGGTTCGCAAGTGTTGGGCGATCCCGATATCACCATCGATTTCTTTCCAACAGAATTCGAGGAATTTTTCGGGGTTTTTTTAAATTCCCCGAACTTCCAAAAAATGGAGTATACCGAACGCCAAAATTCCATTTGGGGTTATCTGAGCGCCGATCCGGAAATTACCGAGGATGACATTCGTTATATCACTCAGATCGCAACTGAGGCAGAAGAGGTCGAATTTGTGTGAGTTCAGGAGTGCATCATGGTTGGGATGACGATGGTGAATAAAGAGCTTCTTGACCGAGTTCGTGCGGCTTTTAAGCGTTATGGCACTCAAGTGCTTAATGACCCCGATATCACAGTTGATTTGTTTGCCTCGGAGCTTGGAATGTACTTTGACGTTGTTTTGGGTTCGCCCAAATTTCAAAATATGCGCTTTGGAGAACAACACGGTTCCGTTTGGAATTTTCTGCGAAGCGATCCTCAAATGTCAAAAGAAGAGCTTGACCTCATATTGCAAGTCAGAGCCGAACCCGAGCACGTCGAGTTCATCTGAACCTTGGGCGTAGTCATGGCCTGCCTTCTCCACATTCTCATCTTCATCGACATCATCATCGCCATTTCGCTCAATTTGATAGCGGGCCACACCGGCATTTTGTCTATTGCGCACGCGGTGGTCGAGTGGAGGACTTATTTCAAGATGAACGCTTGCGAAACGCGTTGTTCTAAACTGCCAACTTCACGAATGAACCCGTGACCGACTCGCCAACAAAACTCCAATCTTCCGCTCGCCGCTACGACCTCGACTGGCTCCGCGTCTTTGCCATTCTTCTCATTTTCATTTATCACTGCGGCCGTTTTTTCGATCACGGCTGGTGGCATCTCAAAGCCGAGCAGCGCAACGTGATCGCTTCAGCCTTTAGCCTCTTCGGCGAGCAATGGGGGCTGCATCTGCTTTTTCTACTCTCCGGCGCGGGCCTGTGGTTCACGCTGCAAACGTACTCTGTGTCGCAAAACATTCTCGGTCGTCTTAAACGCTTGATGATTCCGTTTCTCTTCGGCGTGTTCGTGCTCGCGCCGCCGCAGGTTTATTTTGAGCGTCTGCGCAGCGCGGAATTTCACGGCTCCTTCCTGCAATTCTATCCGCATTACTTCGAGGGCTTCTATTTCTTCGGCGGCAATTTCAGTTGGATGGGACATCATCTCTGGTTTCTGCCCTATCTCTTTCTGCTCTCGCTTCTCGCCACGCCGCTCTTTCTTTATCTGCAAAAAGAAGAGGGGCAAAGAACGCTCGCTCGCCTCGCAGCAGTCGGCGAAAAACGCGGCGGCATTTTCCTGCTCGCGCTTCCCTTCGTGATCATTCAAATGAGTCTGCGCCCGCTTTTTCCCGATCATGCTTCGCTCGCGGATTTCTTGCTTTGGCTCGTTTGTCTCGTCATGGGCTATGTCATCATCGCAGAGCCAAAACTGCATGCCGCAATCGTGCGGCGCGGCAAGCTCGCGTTGGCTTTGGCAATGTTGTGCAGCGCGATCATCGTAGGTTGGCTATTAAGCCCGAATGCGCCTGCGCCTGCGTATCGCTTGCCGTATTTGGCGTTGATGGCGCTGCGCGGATTCAATCTCTGGTTTTGGCTCGTCGCAATTCTTTGGCTCGGCAACACGTTTTTAAATTTCAATCATCGCGTTTTGCAATATGGCAACGAAGCCGTGCTGCCGTTCTACATGCTGCACCAAACGATCATCATCACGATGGGCTACTACGTTCTGCAGCAAGGTTGGCCGATGCTTGCAACGTATCTGTTCATCGCCGCGTCTTCATTCTTGGCAGTCGTGCTGATTTATGAATTGCTCGTGCGCCGCTTCAATCTCATGCGCTGGTTGTTTGGAATGAAAACAGGAAAAGCTTTATGAACAAAACACGCCTCGCCGCTCTTTTGTTCTCGTCGCTACTGCCGTTCTCGCTTTATGCGCAAGCGAGTATGAACGAGAAGTCTTCGAATTCAAAATTTTCTCCCTTTGAATTGCGCTGGCAATTCGACACCGGCGGCTGAGTGGTCGCCTCGCCCATCGTTGATGGGAATTTCGTTTTCATCGGCTCGTGCGCCGGAGCTTTTTATGCGTTGAATAAAGAAAACGGCGCGGTGGTTTGGAAATACGACATCACCAAAGACGGCGATCAAACCAGCTTTCACGGCAATCCTCTGCTCGTTGAAGATTTGATCATCACCGGCACGGATGGCCGCAGCCTCGGGCACGTTTATGCGTTCGAGAAAGCCACGGGCAAAGTGCGCTGGAAAATTCCCTTCACGAAGGGCGTGGCGAACAGCAGCGGCGTTCCCACGGACCTCGTGCGCAGTGGTTCGAATGCTTACGGCGTAGCCTTGGGCGACGAGCTCGTTTGTTTTGAATGGGAAACCGGAAAGCTAAAATGGACGTTTGCGAGCGGCTTTTCCAAAGAACGTTTTGAATGGAGTCATTCGCCGGCGGTCGCATCGCAACGAGTTTTCTTTGGCGGACTCGATGGTGTTGCTTATGCGTTGGAAGAGAGCACGGGAAAGGTTGTATGGCATCGCGCGCTTGGCGCGAAGATAACAACCGCCATCACCACCGTCGATGACGGTCTCGTGCTTGGAACGAGCGACAACAAGCTCTATCGCCTCTCTCAAAAGAGCGGCGAGATTCTTTCGGAGTTCACGCTGTCATCAAAACCGTGGTGGGCATGCACTGCCGCGGAGAATGCGATCCTGCTCTTGACGAACAATGGCGGCAGAGTGGATACGCTGCATTGTTTCGATCTCAACTTGAAAAAAGTCATTTGGCAACAAAAAGTCGCGAGCGAATGGAGCACGGCGCGGCCTTTCGTTTGGAATGGCGCCGCGCTGGCGGGCAACGTATCCGGTGAAGTTTTCGCATTTCGTTTGAGCGACGGCGCGCAGCTTTGGTCGCACAAGCTTGAAGGCGCGATCCGCTCGTTCGGCTATGCCGGCGCGCAGCTTTTTTTCGGAACCACGCAAGGCAAAGTATTCGCGCTCTCTCCGCAGACAAGGAACAAGTAGTGGACTTTGATTTTCAACCCACCATTCGCGTGCTCTTCGGCGAAAACAAAATCGCGCAACTCGGCAATCTTGCGAAAGCATTGGAGGCGCAGCGCGTGCTTTTGGTGAGCGATGCCGGCCTCGTGCGCGCCGGCCATGTCGCGCGCGCGCTCGCTTCTCTTCAAAATGAAGCGCTTGAAGTTTTTCTCTTCACCGAAGTCGAAGAGAATCCCACCACGCGCACGGTTGAAAATGGCGTGCGTTTCGCGCAAGAACATCGGCCCATTGATTTGATAATCGCGCTCGGCGGCGGCAGCGCGATGGATTGCGCGAAGGGCATCAACTTTCTGCTCACCAACGGCGGCCAGATGGAAGATTATTGGGGCTTAGGCAAAGCCGCCAAACCAATGCTCCCAGCGATCGGCATTCCCACCACCGCGGGCACGGGCAGCGAGGCGCAGTCTTACGCGCTCATCACG
>CAYNDW010000333.1:0-6920 GCA_964395375.1 uncultured Cytophagia bacterium | reverse complement strand
TCTTCAAGGATGCGCAACCCCATGGGACCGTAACGCCATTGATACGTGCCCAACATGGCTTGAAACGCGAACGTGCCCAGCATCGCGCTCAAGGCAGCGTTCATGCGGCTTGGCGTGTTCGTATAATTGGCGACGCACACGAAAAGCAGAAAGCCGCGAAAGAATCTCGTCCACTCGCTGAAGGCCCACCCCGAATTTTCCGCGGTGAAGCACGTGACGAGCGTCCAACCGAGAAAGAGCGCAATCGCGAAGCTGATGCCGGAAAAGCTCCAGCGAAAGTTTTTCTCCGGCGCGAAGAGCGACATGGCCAACAATGCGAGCATGGGAAAATCCATGAGCATGAGGCCGTTGAAATGATAAAAAATAAATGCGCTCTGCAGCGGCGCGAACGCGATGGTCAGCACCAAAAGAAATTTGCGCCGATCCGCGACGACGAAAAAGCCGATGCCGATGATGAGAAAGACGAAGCCGAATAAAACTATCTTGGAGGGATCCATGTGCTCCTCGTAAAACGGAAGTCAAACCTCAAGCCTCACGCAGTCTCTTTGTAGCCCCGGCCTTGTGGGTCGTTTCGTACACGTTTCGGTGCCCCACAAAGGGGCAAGGTACAAAAGAAACGCCGCAAGCTCACGCAGTAGTCGTGCTTGGTGAGATGCTTTCTTGTGCGAAGCCAAGTTTACGCGCGAGTTGCAAGACCGCATGCGCTGCAATAATGATCATATACGGCTCCACCGGCATGCGATAGCGCACTTTGGTTTGAAAAAAAGAATAGATCAGCGCGGTGGAGAGAATCATGAACACGAGCAAAATAGTCTCACGCCAACGGCCTTTGAGCATGAAGAGGCCGAGCAAGAAGAGCAGCAGCACCGGCGTGAACACCGCGGCGCTCAACAACACGGACCACGAGGCCGTAAATTCATTCTGCGAATAAAAGCGGTCGGGCATCGGGCTCCAAAAATGAATCAACTCTCCCGCATAGCGCGCAAGGAATGCCTTCGAATCTTTCGTGAGCAGCGCGAGCAAGTTATCAAAGAAAGACTGCTCTTGCACGGCCTCGGCGTTGATCGAAGCTTGCAACTTCGCGCGCACACTTGCGCCGGTTTTGCCCATGGCCATTGCCACGCCCCGGGCCGCTTTGCCGTTCTCAATCGTATAAAGCAACAGCCGGCCCGTGGGTTGTCGCCACGCGAGATAGCCATTTGGCGCGCTCGCCGTGCGGTCCAAACGCAATGCGAGCCCGCCTTCTTTCACGCCGCGTGCTTGCGCGGTTTTGCTCCACTGCAACACAACACTATCCGCTCGGCTCACGGCTTGATAGATTGCAAGATGATCCCACGTTTGATCCGTGGCATTATTGTGCAACTCGCCGTCGCGTAAAATAAATTCCGAAGGGGCTTGCCAGCGCGGGCCGAGTTGTGCGCGTTCGAAGTTGTCGCGCGAGGCAAGCGAGGTCGTGTCAAAGCTCGACGACTCTTGGGCCGTCATCGTGAGCGTTGGTGAGGGAGCACCCTTCGGAATATTTTTTTCATAAACCGCAAAGGCTTCGAGCGCATTGGGCAAATTGCTGCGCAACATCACGCCGGCGTATTGCTCCGCGCTATTGCCGAAGGCTTTGGTGGAATCCGTCAAACGTCCGTCGTATTCGCCGTTGTAGTAGAAATCGAAATGATGGCCGAGGAAATCGCTCGAAGTCACGACTGTAAACTCATCGCCGGCCACGGGCAAACTTTCGACGATCTTTTCATCCAAAAATTCTTCCGACTCGCCGAGGTATTTTTCCGCAGCGGCGGAAACGGGCGTGAGCTTGCCGAAGATGAGATAATTGCGCACCGTCCACGGCATCAGCGTGAGAATCGTGACGAGGACAATGGTTGCGGTCGCGATGAATTTTTGCTTCAGTTCTCCTTTGCAGACGAACATTGTCCACCACGCGAGAAAGGGATAGAAGGCAAAGACCACCGGCCGGCCGAGGCATGCGAGGCCAAACATCAGGCTCGCCATGACAATCAAATTCAGTTTTCTTTCTTCCTGCCAACGCAAGCAATACCAAATGCCCAACGCGAGCAAGAGGGTAAAAATATTTTCAACGTAGAGCAGACCCGTCAAGAAAACCAAGTGTGGGAAGGCGGCGGAGAAATAGCCCGCGAACAGCGCCGTGGTTTGATTAAACAAGCGCAAAGCAATTTTGTAGATCAACACACAAAGCCATGCGCCGA
This sequence comes from uncultured Cytophagia bacterium, assembly GCA_964395375.1. Lineage (GTDB taxonomy): Bacteria > Zhuqueibacterota > Zhuqueibacteria > Zhuqueibacterales > Zhuqueibacteraceae > JABWAN01. The sequence goes on along the minus strand of CAYNDW010000333.1, from coordinate 4,704 downwards.
GAATCGCCTCGACGAGGCGCACCGCGAGAAAGCTTGGGCCGAAGATAAAATACACCGCGGCCAAGAATATCGGATACAATGGCGGCAACGCATATTCTTTTTGAAAGAACTGGCTGAACGCATAGCCTTGGCCAAAGCCTTCGCCGGCGACGATGGCCTTCGCGGCTTTGTCGTAATGCACCGTGTCGAAGTAGTAGTAGCGATCTTCCAATGTGAACACAAACGCAACGCGCACGACGAGCGCGAGGACGAAGAGTAGAGGGGTTCCTTTTTTTGCAAGCCAAGACAACATGATCGAATTTTCCGTTAGCACAAGTTCGTAGTATGCCCTTTAGGGCGCCGTTAGTCAATGTGGAGAGCGCCTGAAGGCGCTACTACGAACTTATTTTTGATTCTGCTTTTCCAACTGCTGCACCATATCGCGCAGCAAGCCGACTTCCTGCACGAGCGTTTTGTTTTGCTCGGTCAATTGCGAGATCACCACCGTGAGGTGCAGGAACATCACCATCGCGCAGAACGCGGCGATGATGAACAACGCCGAGGGCGCATAATAAACGCCGAGCACCGCCGCGACTTTTTCGAGCAGATCGCGCCATACTGAGAGCACGATCAGCACGACGGCTGAAGCGAACCAGAGCAGTGAATACTTCTCCAGCACCTTGCGCTTGCGAATCAGCTCGAAGATGATCGCCGCGATGGCGAGGCTGCCGAGCACGGCAATAATTTGAATGCGAAATCCGGTCATGCTTGCGCTCCGGCTTGGCGATAAACTTTGAACACGTCCACGGTGATGGCGAGCAGCACTTTGATCATATAATAAATTGCGCGCCACGAACTGATCGAAGACTCGCCCGAATGGCGCGGACGCATCTTCACCGCACGCTCTTGAATGCGAAAACCGCTGCGGCCGAGAATGACGACAACCTCCGGCTCGGGATAATCGGCCGGATAGTAGCGGCTCAAAAACTCAATCGCGCGGCGGTTGTAAGCGCGAAAACCGGAAGTGTTATCCGTCACGCGCTGGCCGATCAACAGCGAATTGACCGCGGTGAAAACGATCATGCCGAGCCTTCGCGCGAACGGCGTGTGATATTGCCGCTCGCCGATATAACGCGAACCGATGCACAAATCCGCCTCGTTGCGATTGAGCACCTCGAGCAGAATCGGCAACTCGCTCGGAATATGCTGGCCGTCGCCGTCGATTTGAATCGCGATATCATAGCCGTTATCGCGCGCGAACTTGAAGCCGGTCTGCACCGCGCCGCCGATGCCGAGATTGATCGGCAAACGCACCACGCGCGCGCCGTGCGCTTGCGCCGCTTCCGTGGTGCGATCCAGCGAGCCGTCGTCGATCACGAGAATGTCAAGCGGCAAGCCGGTGCTTTTGATCTCATCGACCACGCTGCCGATATTCTCCGCTTCGTTATAGGCGGGAATGATGGCGAGAATTTTTTGTTGAGGGTTCAAGTGTGCTTTTGCAACCTTCTATTCTGTCATTCAGAAGGAATCTTTTTTAAGCAATCGGATGAGTCTCTAGTGCTCAAAAGGATTCCTTCTGAATGATATGGTTATTTGATGTGTGCAATCAAACCGTGACGCTACAATCCGATTTTATGACCGTGGGCACGGCGACACTCGCCGGCTCGCGTTCGCCCTGCACCATACGATAAAACAGTTTCTCATACTGCTCGGTGATGCGATCCCATGTGTAATTCGCTTTGATGCGCTCCACGGCGAGCGTGCGGCAGCGCTCGACGGTTGCGGGTTGATCGAGCAAGAGCTGCATCTTCGCGCGCAAATCATCGGGCTGCTGCGTGGTGAAATACAAACCGGCCTCGCTGAGCACTTCGCGATGTTCGGGCACGTCGTTCGCCAACACGCAATTGCCGTGGCCCATGGACTCGATCAGCGCGGGATGCGTGCCGCCCACTTCCGTGGCTTGAATGTAGAAGTAAGCATGCGATTGAAACTCGCGATAGCCTTGCCCAAAAACATAGCCGGTGAAAATGATGCGCGGGTCCTTCGTGCTCTTGAGCTGTTGAATGTACTCCGCGTTATACGGCGCATCGCCCACGATGACCAGCGGCAAATCAGTCTTCACTTTTTCGAAAGCCTGCACTACGAGGTGCGCGTTGTTCTCCGGTTCCAATCTGCTGACATAGAGCACGTACTTGCCCGGCGCAAGCTTGAAACGGTCGAGCACCTCGTGTGTGTGTACGCCTTCTATCGGGGCGCCGTAAGGAATGAAGGTCGAGCGCTTCTTGTACTTTTGCAAATAGTATTTTTCAATGTCGCGCGCATCGGTCACGACCTCGTTCGGCGTGTAGATCGCGATGCGTTCGGACATTTTATAAAACGCTTTGCCGAGCGCATTCCACTTGGCGCGCTTCCATTCAAGGCCATCGACATTCAACGCCACTTTTTGCCCCGCGAGGCGCGGAATAAACGCAAAAGAGCTATTCGCGCTATTGCAGACGAGCACGGCGTCGTACGGCTCTTTCAAGGCATGCACGGCGCAGAGAAAAGTATGCGCGACGGTGTCGAAGTATTTGTGCGAAATCGTGGGCAGAATGACGAGCCGCACGCCTTTGTAGTATTCGCCGTTGTGCTTGATGTTGTTTGCGCGGCCATAAACCGTCACCTCGTGGCCGCGCGCGACCAACCGCGGCGCCAGCTCTTCCGCAAAAGTTTCGAAGCCGCCGTAGTTCGCGGGAATGCCGCGAATGCCCATGATTGCAAGTTTCATTCGTCGATCATTATTGATGAATTTTTATCGAGCTTTTTTCAACTGTCATCCTGGAAGGATCTTTCCTCGTGCTCGGCACACTTCCCAGCGCGAGGAAGGGTCCTTGCAGAATGACATAGATGGAGGTAATGCGCAAACTATTTCGGCACGCCGAGCGACTCGCGCAAGCGGCGCAAGTCCACGGCGCTAATCTCCTTGCTCATCCACAACAACAGAAAGTAGAGGCCCGTGAGCACGATTGCTTTCGCGATGAAATCCACGGACGCGAATGCGACGCTCTGCGCGATGATATAAACGCCGAGCGCGACGCCGAGCATGCGCGGTATCGACCAGGAGAAGAGGAGCGGCTTCGCTTCGCGGCGAATGTGCCACAGTGCGAGCGCCGCGCCGAGCACGCCCACGAGGCTCGTGGCCAGCGCGCCGCCGAGCAGTTGGAAACGCGGCACAAGCGCGAAGTTGAGCGCCACGTCGAGCGCGACCAACGCGAGCACCCTTACAAAACACGTGTGCATCATGTTGCGGGCGATCATCACGGTGTTGCTCACGGCCATGAGCGTGATGCACGAGTGGCCGGCCATGAGCCAAACCAAAACGTTGGCGGCGTCCGCGAATTGCGCCCCGAACAGCAGCGCGATGATCTCTTTGGCGAAGAGCGCGACCACGAGATTGAGCAGCGTCAAAAAGATGAGCAAGTAGCGCAGCGTATCGCGTATCAACTCTTCGCTGCGCTGCTCTTGCTGCTGTGCCGTAGCGCGCGCGAGCGAAGGCAGGAGCATGACGGAAACGGCGATCGACATGAGATACGAGAGCTTTGCTAACACCGAGACGGAAACGTACAAACCGACTTCGTGCTCCGAAAGAAAATATTTGATGAGCCAAAGGTCAATCGCAAAGAGCGTATTCAAGCCGAAAGAGTAGAGCACGTTTTGCAAAGCCCACGCACCGTAACGCACGGGCATGGGGGCGGTCTCGACGCGCGGCGGGCGATACCAAAAGAGCGCGAAGAGCAGTCCCGCGCACGAGGCGATGATGTTGCCGATGAGCGCGCCTTGCACGGAGAAACCGAGCGCGACGAGGCCGAGAATCGCAATCGCGCGCGACAGCGCGTAGATGATGCCGAGCCACGAGTATGGCTGAAAGCGATGCAAGCCGTTTTGCACGCCGAGAAAATATTTGTACAAGCCATAAACGATGATGTCGAGTCCGGCGATTCGCAGAAGCGCGATCAAGCTTTCGTCGCGCACGAGCAGCGGCGTTGCTAGCCACAAGCCGCCATACAGCAGCACCGTGTAGAGCATCTGCCAGCGCAACGTTTGCCGCACGAGCTGAGCCATTGCCTCCGGCTGCTCGCCGCCGAATTTTTGAATGACCTCCGGAATGCCGGCGATGACAAAGATTTCAATCACGACCAACACCGAGATGACGAGGCCATAGTTGCCGTACTCGACCACGCCTAAAAGGCGAGCAAGCCCGAGATTCACGGCCAAGCCGGAGGCCAACACGATGGTCTGACTCAACAGCAACAAGATTGTGGCGCGACCGAGTTTCATGAAATTGATTTCGATGGGTTCGGGGAAGTTGGACTTGCGTAAACGGGTTTTGGAATTTACAAAGCCATCATGCTCAAGTCCGACTGGTGCTCTGTTTTCGTGCTTGACATCGCAGGGCAAGATTCGTATTCTTGCGTTCAGCGAAGTCGGACTTGCGTTCTCATATGCTCTGAAGCGCTCAAAACCCGTTTACACAAGTCCGACTCTAATTTTTTTTGGAGCATGCACATGACAACACAAACCGTGACTGTTGCAGATGCGCAAGTGCGTCTTGCAGAGTTGCTGAACCTTGCGCAAGCCGGTAGCGAGATCATCATTGCCGAAGGCGGTCAGCCGTTGGCGCGCTTAGTAGCCATTGCCGAATCAAAACCCAAACGTCGTATCGCCGGATTGGATCGCGGAAAGATT
>CAYNDW010000332.1:0-6920 GCA_964395375.1 uncultured Cytophagia bacterium | reverse complement strand
CGCGTCATCCCCTCCTCGCATGGGGCGAGCCATCGGATTGGCCGCGGTTCTGGGGCTATGACGAGGCCGTGGCTCTCTACGCGTTGTTGAAGACGGGGCAGATCGCTGAGGCGAAGGTGCTGGTGAACGGGCTTGTGGCGATCGGCAAGCAGGAGATTGCGAGCGGCATCAAGCTTTGACGCGTGTGTTCGTTGATAACGTCAAGAAGAATTCCCGCCTCACGGCCCAGCCGTGCGTGCAGCAAGCACGTGCTGAAGTATTCCCATTGCAAGCCTCGCCGTTGCGCCAACAACAGGGCGAGAATTTCCATCGAAGCGGTCTCCGTCGCGATAGACTTGAGAAACTCGAGGCATAAATCTTCGGGGGATTCATAACACAAATTGGCGATGATTCGTTTGCGATCATAAAATTCTCGCGTGAGGCTCTTGCTCAAGACCACGGCGCCCTCGAGGTCTTTCATCATCTTCGACGTCGGCGGCTTTTCATCGACATAAATCGTTTCTGCCCGCAAGGTTTGCACCCACGAGCTAAGATCTTCCGGATGAATTCGCACCTCGAGTATATTTGCAACGGGTAACAACCAGTGATGATATTGAAAGGAAGCGTGAGAGCCGGTGATCACATACGGGAAGGCGGCTTGCTTAAGCCGGTCAAGAGTTTTGTTCATGAGTAGATTCTTAATAATATTTCGCGCGCAAGACAATAACCGCAGCGGAGCTTTGCAGGCCGTGAAATCAGTTTGGCGCAGGGCCGCGCCAAAGCAAATTGAAAATTGCGTAGAAGATAAGACGCTGTGCGATAAAGTCAAGCTGAACTATTTATTCAGCGCGAACCGATAGCGGCGCACCACCCACGCCGTGTCCGGCCCGACTTGCGTTTGCGCGGGCCGGAAGCGCGTGCGCAACGCGGCAGCAATCGCGGACTGCGCGCAGGCTTTATCGTTCGTCGTGTTTTCGAGCACGAGCACTTTCACCACTTTGCCGGTTTCATCAACTTTGACATTCAATTCAATCGTGCCTTGAATATTTTTTTTGCGCGCGGATTGCGGATACTCCGGCACGGTTTCGAAGATCGGACGCGGCTGGGTGATGATGACGGGCGCAAGCCCCACGCCACTGCCTTGTCCAATACCCCAACCTGTTCCGCCCGTGCCCCATGAACTACCGGGCAAACCCGTTCCGCCCGCGTTTGCGCTATCCAATGCCGGACTCACTTGCAGCGCAACGGCGAGCGTTTCTTGCGGCGCGATTTCATCGGGCACGGCAACGGGGCGCGCGGGAATTTTATCGGGAATCGGCGCAGTGAGCGAGCCGCCGCGCTCGCCGCCGCCTTGTCCGCCGCCGCTTTCATCGGGCAAAGTAATAAGGCGCACGTCAAACTGTGACTTCGTTTCCGCATAGGCGCGCAACTCGGTTTGGGGCTGCCATGCTTTATCCAAGCGGAACAATGCGAGCAGCAAAAAATGCAGGAGCGCCGCGAGTGCCAAGCCTTTCGCGAGGTTTCTTTGGATGATGGGCGGCGCGATGTCGGACTTCCAACTCATGACAAGGAACCAAAAGTCAAGGAGCCAAAAGAGAAAACGAGGCAATGAGCCAAGCTTGACAGAGAGCGAAAATGAAACGAGGGTCGAAGCTTGGGAAGAATTTTTAAATTATGCTTGCTCATTTGCAGGCTTGGGGATTTTACCGCGGTTGATGGTTTTGGCAATCATCGAATTAAAAATCAAAATTAACTCATGGACTTCTTGCAGCAGCCATGCGTTCAAATCCGAAGAGCCGAAAGCGGCGTGCGCGAGGCGAAGCCAATAGCGCGTTTCCTGCGATTCTTTGAGGCATGTTCGCAGTTTGAAAACGAAATCTTTCGAACCCGCGGCCGCATCGGCCTCTTCATAATTGGAGCCGGGAGAACACCCCGCGCGCACAAGCTGCTTGCCGATTTCAAACCCCGCCACGTCGCGCGGGAACGTGCGCACATATGTAACGATCTGCACCGCGAAACGCAACGTCCTTTCGTGCAGATTAAAAATCGGCTCCAACTTCTCCATGACGCCCTCGCTAATTTTATTTTCGAACCTTCTTCACAATGCCTCTTGCTTCTTTTTACTCTTTGACTCCTCGGCTCCTTGGCTCTTTTTCTCTTTTGGCTCCTTATCCTATAAGCATACCGGCAATCGCCGCGGTCATCCAACTCGCCAGCGCTCCGCCGAACATCGCGCGCAAGCCGAGTTTTGCCAAATCCCCGCGGCGTTCCGGCGCCATGCCGCCGATGCCGCCGATTTGAATCGCAATCGAAGAGAAGTTCGCGAAGCCGCACAGCGCATACGTGGCGATGGTGATGCTGCGCTCGCTCATGCCGCCGCTTTTGATCAACTCGCCGAGCTGCACGTAGGCAATGAACTCATTGATCGAAATCTTGGTGCCGAGCAAGTTGCCGAACTCCACACAATCTTTCCAGGGCACGCCCATGAGCCACGCGAGCGGAGAAAAAATCCAGCCAAACAGCGTGCGCAAATCTTGCGGGAAATAGGGAAAGCTCAACCAATTCGCGAGCGCGTCGTGAATCACGCCCATGCCCGCGTTGATCACCGCGATGATGGCGATGAAGGCGAGCAACATGGCGGCGACATTAACGGCGAGCTTCACGCCATCCGCGGCGCCGACCGCGGCGGCTTCAATCACATCGTCCGCGATTTTTCCCGGCGGAACTTTTACATGGCCTCTCGTCACCGGCTCTTCTTTTTCCGGCAAAATGACTTTGGCAATGAGCAGCGCCGCGGGAGCCGACATCACACTCGCGGCGAGCAAATGCGCCGCGGGAATACCCATCGCGATATAGCCGGCCATCACGCCGCCCGCGACGGTCGCGAAGCCGCCGCACATGATCGCCATCAATTCTGATTTCGTGGCTTTGGCAATGAACGGACGAATGAGCAAAGGCGCTTCGGTTTGGCCGACGAAAATATTCGCCGAGCATGAAAGCGATTCCGCGCCGCTTGTGCCCATCGTCTTCGCCATGACCTTGGCAATGGCCTCAACAATCTTTTGCATAAGGCCGAGGTAGTACAGCATGGACATGATGGCGGAAAAGAAAATGATGGTGGGCAAAATACGAAAGGCGAATTGAAAGCCGAATGTGCTTTGATATTCCGGCCTAGCGAGATTATCGAAAAGAAACTGCGTGCCGAAGCGCGTGAAATCGAGGAACGCGGCGATTTTGTCGCCCGTCCATTGGAAGACCACTTTGCCCACGTCGGTCCACAAAATGAAAAACGCGAACACCAGCTGCAAGCCCGTGCCCCAAAACACGACACGCCACGGGAAATTGCGGCGGTCATACGACATCAACCACGCAATGAAAATCATCGTGACCACGCCGACGAAACTGATGAGTCGATCCATTTTTCCTCTCTCCGTTGTTCGCCAAGCGCGAGGCTTGGCGGGCTGCTGAATTGCCAATGCACCGTTCGCGCGATTCGTAGCTTCGCCCCCTTGTGGGGCGCTGCCTGCAAAAGATAATTTCTAAATGAGAAGCCGCCACAAAGGACGGAGCTACGATCAACGCAACAGTGCGTCCGTTATTTATGCGAATATTTTTGATTGAGCGCAAACGTGCAAGACGGAAATGACGAGAAGCGGCAAAGTCCAAAACGAGAGCGAAGGATTCGGGAAGGGTAATTGTGCATGGGTCAACGTTGCGAGAAGTGCTTGGTTATCATTGTTTGCTCTCCATTTATATTTTCCTGTCTCAAAGTACCTTTCTCTCATTAGAAAGGCAAGCACACTTTGCCGGCGCGGGCGAAGCCGATCAAATTTTGTTTTGGCCTCGGCGCGTTGCGCGACAATCTCTGCCGCGGTGTGTCCTTAAACACATTGCGAATGTGCCGAGAGACAACCGACTTGTCCCGCTGGAACAAATCAGCCAGTTGGTTGAGCGTCAGCCATACGGTCTCTCGAACCCTCCGCACCTGCAAACGGGTATCGCCGTCATCGGCTTGGCAGATGATCAATTCGGATTTGGGTTCTTCAGACATGTTTTCGCCTCGAGTAAATCCCGGGCGAAGTCGGATTTCCGCAAAAGAGTTTTCAATTCCATCAAAAGAATCATGCGCAAGTCTGACTTTACTTTCACAAATCAATACTCCCCTTCAAACCTCGGATGCACCCACAAAAACTCCTGGCGTTTGTTCATCACACGCACGAGACCGCCGAAGCCAGGGTCTTTGGCTTTGAGCAGAGCGTGCAGCTCGCGCAGCGTTGCGCCTTGCGCGCGGATGGCTTCGCCGTGTTCCAGCGCCGTGCTCTCGCCCCCGCTCAGCCACTCGCTGATTTTTTCACTCCCCTCCAATGAGGCGTCAATGACCTCCTTGCCAAAATCGAGTTGTTCGTCAATCGCCTCGTAAGCCGCGTCCTCCATCGCCAATTTAACGCCGGAAGCAGCCATTGGCAGAACGAGACTCAACGTGCCGGTCAACACTTTCAGCAACGGCGCGGCCTTTTTGAACCAGCCGCGCGTGAGTTCGATTTCAATGACACCCTTCTTGCTGTCTTTGCCCTCGAGACTCGGCAGCGGCAAACGCGAATGTTCGCACCACAACGTCAAACGGAATTTCGCGCTCGTCCATTGTCTCGGATTGAAGCTGCTGCGATCAACCGGCACGAGGCTGAATAGCCGCGGGCCTTCTTTGGCTTCGTCGGTGAGAGCCTGCATGAGACCATAAAAAGAACCGTCAATCTTGCTCAGAATTTCTTTGTCTTTGGCTTCCAACTGATCGAGCCGGTCCATATCCCGCACGTGATGCGCCAACAAAAGACGGCGCAAGCCGCGCACTTCAGCGAGAATAACGTTATCCGACACCAGTTGCATCGTCGAGACCGGTCGCGCCTCTGGCGCATTGAGCAGCAACTGATCAATGCTTTGCCATACGTTGCAAATGGCGCAGGGTTGTTCGGGGCGGCTGCGCCGTTTGTTCTCGATGAGCTTGGCGACTTCGAACAATCCCAAACAGGGCTTCGGGTTGAGACACGGCACGGTCACGTCACAGCGCAGACCTTCCCAAAAACTTTCAACGAGATATTTCACTTCCTCGGTCAGCATGGCGAGGAAGCGTTCAGGATAGGGCGCGCGCACGGTGATATGAACGTCGTTGCCTTTGTGTTCGAGAAAAGCGCGGCCATTATACGCGTTATCCAACACCAGGCCGCGTTGCCAATGCACGCTGTCGTTATAGTTCGCGCGACCGAGCGAGTATTTGTGCAGGCGCACGATGAGTTGGTAAAACAAACCCTCGGCCGTGGCGGATTGGCCTTTGTCATCCACGATGCGGCAGATTTGCACCTGCTGCGTATCGCCTGAAGCCACCGCCGCCGGCCATGCTCTTGCCAAATCTTTTTCAGGGCGATTATCCGGCACGAGTTGGGCGACGAGACTCTGCGGGTCAGCAGCGTTTTTTGCAGAAGGATCAGCCACACGATAAGAAAGATCAAAGCGCTCCATCAGCCGCAAAAAGATTGCGTGGAGATTCGCCGGATAGCGGAAGACTTGCTCGCGTGTTGCGTCATTCCACAATTGACCGAGGCGGGAGAAACGCACCAAACCATGCGCATTGCGCGTGGCTTCATCATCCAACACAAAACTGATGGCCGTTGCCAGCCAATCAGGTTTGAGCACCACGAGGTCGCGCAGTGTTGGGTCGTGTGCGTAATGGATGAGATGCCCGAGGCGATGCGAGATGGTGACGAACAGTTTGGCGACTTCATCATCCATCTTGTGCTCACGGCAGATCGCCAGCACGCGCTCCAATGGCAAATAAGCCTCGCCGGTCTCTTGCAAAGCTTCGCGCGCGTCTTGAAAACTTTTGGGCACGTTGCGCCCTACTTCCGGCAGAGTTGAAGCGATGCCAGCAATGGCACGTTTGAGTTTATCAATATCGCGCCGCTCGCCGTTTTCATCGGGCTTGCTATCGACATAGAAGAAATCAAGCACCGTGTCTTTGCCAAAGAGATCCCACAACTCCTGCCGGTCAATATCGGGCTGACGCTGCTGCGGCCCGCCGTGCGTGGCAACAACAAGAATTTTTGCCGTTGGCTCGCGGTGCTTGATCAGTTTGATCCATTCTTTCACAAAGCCCTGCTGCGGCCCTTCGCGCGGTTTCCAAACCACGAGATAGACCGCAGGCGCACTAAAGAATAACTGGTGCGTAGGACGATAAACGCGCTGCCCACCGAAATCCCAGCCGTTGAGGGTGATTTCTTTTCTGCTGTCGGAGTCGATGACTTTGACGGGCTTGATCTCAATGCCGTGCGTGGTGGGGCGGCCTTCCTCCCATGCGTCGCCGCGCAGTGCGCCGAGCAAACAACTCTTACCCACTTCGCCTTCGCCTATGATGATGAGTTTGGCTTCGTTGAGGATGATTTGCGCTTCGGCTTTCGCGCGCAGGTAGGCTTTGACAGTATCGAGGCCTTGGTTATAGGCTGCACGCAATTCGGGATTGAGAGGGTTGGTTGCGAGGCCACTGTTGTGGTATACAACTTTATCAAAATTTTTAAGTGCAATTAGAGAATGAGGAATATCCGTCAATAAATTATTATAGAGATTCAACCTCTGCAAATATATAAGCGCGCCCAACGACTCAGGCAATGCCTTCAGTTGGTTGTTGGAGATTTCGATGGACTCTAACTGTGTAATATCGCCCAACGACGCTGGCAGTGTTAACAATCGGTTGTCTGAGAGTTCTAAAGATTGCAACTCTGTGAGATTGCCCAGCGATGAAGGCAATACCGTTAGTTGGTTATTAGAGAGTTTTAGAGACTGCAACTGTGTGAGATTGATCAGCGACTTTGGCAGTGCCTTCAGTCGATTGTTGGAGAGTTCTAAAGACTGCAACTTCAAAAGTTTGCCGAGCGACTCAGGCAGTGCCCTCA
>CAYNDW010000331.1:0-6923 GCA_964395375.1 uncultured Cytophagia bacterium | reverse complement strand
TGTGGTGGATCGCCTCGTGCAAGACGGCGAGGCCGTGCAAGGCGTCGAAGGCCATTTCATACATGATAAAACGCCGCGCACGTTTCATGCGAAGGTCGTGCTCGGGGCCGATGGTTTTGATTCGATCGTCGCGCGGGAAACGGGATTGTATGAACATGACTCCGAGCATTGGTGCGTGGCCACGCGCGGCTATTATCGCGGCATTGCGGAGATGAGCGATTACATCGAGATTCATTTTGTCGATGCGGTCACGCCCGGCTACTTTTGGATTTTTCCATTGGAGAACGGCTGGGCGAATGTCGGCATCGGCATGCTGCACTCGGCCTTAAAAAAATATCGCATCAATTTGCGGCAAGCACACCTTGCCGCGACGCGAGTTGAGCCATTCAAAAGCCGCTTCGCGCATGCCGAGCTGGCGGGCAATATCGTCGGTTGGAATTTGCCTTTGGGCAGCAAGCAGCGCACGATTCACGGCGAGGGATTTATGTTGTTGGGCGATGCCGCGGGCTTGATCGATCCGTTCTCCGGCGAGGGCATTGGCAACGCGATGGTCTCCGGCGAGCTTGCGGTAAAAGTGCTTGCGCGCGCATGCAGGGAGAACGAGGTGAGCGCGGCGAGCTTGAGCGAGTATGCGACGTTGTTGTGGAAGGAGATCGGCAACGAATTAAAGACGAGCCACTTGTTGCAACGCCTCGGGCAAGTAAAGCCGCTCTTGAATTTCGTGGTGGGCAAAGCCGCGAAGAGCGTGGAAGTGGCAAATTGGATTTCCAGCATGATGGCGAACCAAACTCCGCGCGCGGAGCTGGCCTCGCCGTTGACGTATTTGCGCTTGTTGTTTGCGTGAAGAGTTAAGAGTTCAACCACGGCTAAGCCGTGGTTTGCTTTGATCGAGAAGCTCACGACTCTGAGTACAAAATAGGTTACGCTTCCGGTCTCTAGATTTGTCATTCAGAAGGAATCCTTTTATGCACTCGGCAGTATCTCCGGCGAGTAAAAAGATTCCTCCTGAATGACAGGCGAGGAGGAAAAGTGCAACCGACATCGCGCTCGGATTAATAAACGCAAACCACGGCTGAGCCGTGGTTGAACAATATGAAGCAGCATTCGTGAGTTTCATCTTGCTTTTCGCGTGGCGATGGCGCTTCTTGCTAAAAAAATCGCCTCTTTTCATCCAACCGGATGTTCTTATGATCTCGTTTCGCTTTAGCATCGTGGTCCTGTGCGCGCTGCTCGTTGCGCCTGCGCGCGCCGAAAAACTCGACAGCTTGATCGCGCAAGCGCAAAGGCTTTCGGCACGCTTTGAATATGAAAAGGCGCACAAACTGTTGGAGCGTGCGAATCGACTTTGGCCCAAGTCGCGCGAGGTATTGGTGGGGCTGGGCAAAATCGAAGTGGCGCAAGAGAAGTGGGGCAAGGCCGACGGCCGCTTCGATGATATTTTGAAGCGCGACAAAAACGATTTGGAAGCGCATTATTACAGCGGCATTTGCGATCGCGAGATCGGCAAGTTCAAGGCGTTGATGCTGCGCAAATTTGATTTCGATCAAGCGGAAAAACATTTCGATTTTATTCTCTCGCGCGACTCCTCGTTCTTCGATACGGTTTATCAATTGGCGCTGCTCGAGCATCTGCGCGGAAATGAAGAGCGCGCGGTCGAGTTCGGGCGCATTGCCGTGCGTTTGCGGCCGGAACTTTCGAGCACGCAAGTGGGGTTGTTTCGGTTGTATCGTTATTTCCTCGATGGCGCGGGTAAAGAGGAAGGGTTTCGTTGGCTGAAGAATCACGGCTCGGAGCACGCCCGCTATTTCATCGGCGAAAAGCATCGGCTGCTGCATGATTACCCGGCCGCGGATTCGATCTTTCGCGCGTTGATGTCGGACGAATTGCAGATGAACAAGCAGCGCCTCATGCTTTCGTTGGCGAAAGTTTATTATGCGCAAGAAGCGGGGCGGGCCGGCGAAGAGTTGTTTTGGCGCGCGGTGGATTCGATCAAAACCAAAGTCGACGCCGCTCTAGTTTTCGAAGACCTCAAGTATATTTTTACGCACGAGGAATTTGAGCGCTATCGTTTGCTGACGCAGCCGGAAGAGTGGCAAGCGTTTTATCGCAAACTGTGGAGCAAGCTCAATCCCATGCCCGCGTCGAATGTGAACGCTCGCTTGGTGGATCACTATCGCCGTTTGGTGGTTGCCGAACAGCATTATGCGTTCTACGGCATCCGCGCGCGCTTCAATAATCCGGACAAGCTGAGCTACTTTTCGTTTCCGGAAGTTTACGATTTGAATCATGAGTTCAACGACAAAGGCTTGGTGTATCTGCGCCACGGTCCGCCGGACGATACGGCATTCAACGTCGGGCAGAACAGCGTGCCGAATGAATCATGGCGTTATCTCAAAACCGAGGAGCGCCGCGAGTTGACGTTTCATTTTGTGATTGATAACAACGCGACCGCGAACAATTGGCGCTTGACGCCGATCCTCAACGATCCGGCGATGTTGGAAGCGCGCTTGCAATGGGGTCCGGTATATCATCGGTTGTTAACCGCGCAGCCGAACGAGATTATGAATTTTGAGAACGAGATGGCGAACGAGACCATGAAGTCCGTGGAAGTGGGTTTCGATAGTGATCGCCATACGTGGAATAAAACCGTGGCGCCGCTGGAGACGCCGTTTTATTTTGCGACGTTCCGCGAGCCGGCGGGCGGGACGCGTTTGGAGTTGTATTACGGCGTGGCGCTCGCGCAATTTGGCAACGAACCCAACGCTGCCGGCGCGGGCGTGGTTTTGGAGAAAGGTTTCGCGCTGCAAAACCGGGAGTGGCAGGAGGTGCATCGCATTGATCGGCAAACCAAGTTGCAATCTTCGCCGCACGCGCAGATTGCGCACGGCATGTATCTCGATCTCTTTCGCTACACCGCGCCGCCGGACTCCTATCAAGTTTCGTTTTATGCGCGGCAAATCAACACGACACCGAATCGGCTGGGCGGATTTAATTTTGCCGCGCGCGCGCCGGATTATAGTTCTTCGCAACTCATGTTGAGCGATTTGCTGTTGGCGTTTAGTATTGCGCCCGCGACGAAAGAAGATTTGTTTGCGCGCAACGGCTTGCGGCTCGTGCCGAATCCGCATCGTAATTTTGACCGCAAAAATCCGGTGTCGCTCTATTTTGAAATCTACAATTTGACGTTGGACAAAACCGGCAAGTCCGCGTTTACGCTTGAATACACGGTGCAGCTTTTGGAGAAAAAGAAAAGCGGCTTGGGCAAAATTACCGGCGTGTTCGGCGGCGGCACGAAAGCGAAAATCTCGCTCTCTGCGGAGCGGGAGGGTGACACCGCGACCGCGATTGAAACCCTTGGCTTGGATTTGAGCAAAGCCGATGCGGGCGAGTTTGAATTGACGGTGGTGGTCATCGATCGCCATAACAAAAAAGAAGCGAAGGCCACGAGCCGGTTATGGTTGTATTGAAGAGGCCGGGCGGGCAAATATTTGAAAACTAGAAAATGCCGGAAGAACTAGAGAAGATTCCTGCAGAATGACCTCGAAGATAGTGCTCACGAAAGATCTTTACCTGCGATTGAAATTGTTTTCATGAAAACCTTTTTGCCGCCAAGAGTTCTGCCCTTCTTGCTTCTGCTCGGCTGTGAGCGGAGCGATCGTGCCGGCGCTCGACCGAACGATTCTCCTTTCCTCGTGGTGCTCGGCATTGCGCAAGATGCGGGCTATCCGCAAGCGGGCTGCGAGCGCGCCTGTTGCGCCTCAGCCTGGCGCGAGGCCGCACACCGGCGCAAAGTCACTTCGCTTGCGATTGTCGATCCGCAAACCTCTGAGCGCTGGCTTATTGAGGCCACGCCCGATTTCCCCGAACAGTTGCGCACGCTGAATAAGATTGCGCCCGCGACAAACACGACAATACTCACCGGAATTTTTCTCACGCATGCTCACCTCGGTCATTACACGGGCTTGATGCACCTCGGCCGTGAAGTGATGGGCGCGCAGGCGATTCCGGTTTATGCAATGCCGCGCATGCAAACTTTCTTGCGCACGAACGGCCCGTGGGATCAACTCGTGCGCTTGCAGAACATCACGCTGCGGCCGCTGCAGCACGATAGCACGATTACGCTGAACTCGCGCTTGCGGATCACGCCGATTCTGGTTCCCCATCGCGATGAATACTCCGAGACTGTGGGGTTTCGCATTGTTGGGCCGAACCGCGCCGTGCTCTTCATCCCCGATATTGACAAATGGGAGAAATGGGAGCGGAAGATCGAAGACGAGCTGGCGAAAGTCGATGTCGCTTTTCTTGATGGGACGTTTTATGCCGAGGGCGAAATTCCCGGGCGCAACCTGGCGGAGATTCCACATCCGTTCATTGTGGAAAGCCTCGCGCGCTGGAGCGGGCTTGCGCGGCAGGAAAGGTCGAAAATCAGATTCATTCATTTCAATCATACCAATCCGGCGCTAAATGACGGCAGCGCAGCGTGGCAACGCGTTTTGCATGAGGGATTTCAGAGCGCACGCGAAGGCGAGCGGTTCGGATTATGAAGTGCGTGACGCGCAAGAATTTATGACGATAAGAAATTAGTGCTTGCGGATTGGCAGGAAAATTTTATAACTTGAGCTTAACATTTGCGCAATGTCGCGAGGGAGATTGTGCAAAGCGTTAAGTGACCGTTCAATCCCTGTGTAAAATTCTCATCAAACGCTAACACTGCTTGCGCAATCGGCGAGAGTAGAGCCTACTCTAACGAGTCATATGGGAGTATATGGCTTGCTGAACGCGCCGAGGTGAAAGCGGAGAACCAAGGAGGCATATGGATCTCCTACATCGCCATCTCGGTCGAGTTGCTTACTCGGCTGATGACGTTGTGTTGTTTCCCCAAGGGCTTTTAGGATTCTTGAAGTTCAAAAAGTATCTGTTGGTCAAGGTTGAGGGATTCTTGCCATTGGTGTGGATGATCAGCACGGATGACCCCAACGTAAGCGTGGTTTTAGCCGACCCGATGCGCTTCTGCCCCGATTACACTCCCAACATCAGCAAGCGCGATCTCAGCGAATTGTTGGTGGAAAATCCGCAAAGCTTGGAAATGTACTCTATTGTTACCATGAATCAAGACCCCCTGATTGCCACTGCCAATTTGAGTGGCCCGATACTCGTGAATCAAACCAAAAAAATCGGCAAACAGTTGGTGCTCCTTGATGACCGGTACTCAACCAAGCATCGCATTTCAAACACATAGACGCCCAGATACGAAGGAGACGACATGCTGGTCTTGACAAGGAGGTTGGGTGAGACAATCGTCATTGGTGATGATATTGTTATCAAAATCGTAGATATTCACGGCAAGCAGATTCGCGTCGGCATCGAAGCGCCTGCGGAGATCAGCGTCTATCGCGGCGAGATTTATGAGAGAATCATGCTCGAAAATAAAGCCGCAGTAGAAGCGACCACGGGCGACGTCAAAGTGATGGCTGACGGCTTGCGCGATTTACTTTCTCACCAAGGGAAGGGGAATAACTCCAAAGATTCAAAAGTCACAAAGTAGAGTCTTGGCAGGGACGAACCACAGCCTTCCTTCAAAATTTTGCAGCCGGTTTCGGTGTTGAGCAAATCACCCGAAATCGGCTTTTTGTTTATTGGCTTGACATTGTACAGTGTCTGTGCCACATAGCCGGTGGCGCCTCCCGTTTGTGCGCTCAATTTGCGTCCTCTTGCAATCTTATTTCTTGCGCGTGAACGCCGCAAGTATAATATTACTCCACGAAGCAGCAGCGGCTCGGTTCTCTCAAACTCGCAATTCTACCCATAACCACGCCAGCTCCGCTTGGCATATGCCTTGCCTTTTTTAAGAGTGATTGTTTTTCATAAAGGCGAGAGGCGGCACACGCGGGCCGTTCTGGTGCAAATCACAACTTAAGAAATAGAGGCTGCCTCTCTCTTTATGTTAAATCCCTTGAGGCCTCTTGCATATGAAAAACCTTCTTTTGTTTCTGACACTTTTCGCCTCGTCGATGCTTGCTTCCGAGCCGACCAATACGCTTCTAGAGTTGCGCCTCGAAGTGCGCTCCCAACAAAGTATGTTTGATCCCTTTGCAAGCGAAGAGCCCGTTTCGCTTACCGTGCGCAGCTCCGCTTCCGGTTACTTGACGTTGTATCAAATTCATCCGGATAGCGGCTTCGCGATTCTTTATCCGCAAGCGCAGCATCGCTGGCTCGAATTGGAAGCTAAGAAAGAGTATCGTCTCGTTGATCTCGCGCAGGAACTCGAGTTGAATTATCATGCGCTCGAAGGTCACGCCTATGTTGGAATGATCATCACCCCCGAGCCGATTCACCTCGTGCCCTGGCTCGAACAGGCGTTTGCGGAGAAGAACATAAAAGCCGGCCAAAAAATTGACGTGGTTTATACCGATGAATTAGAAAACTTGATTGAAAAAGTCGAAGCCGATATTCGTTTTCGCCTGGGGGAATCACAAACGAGCGGTTTTGCCTTGATTCCGTTATTGCTCATGCCGCGCATTCAAATTTTGACCGAAACGCGGCGCGATCCTCCGCGGCCGCTGCGTTATTTCTATGCGGGGCGGTATCATATCATCGCCCCGGAACTGCCAAGCAATTTTCCAAATGCCGCGCGACGCTTGCCGCCGCCTTTTTCCTTTCGCCCTTCACCTTCTGACGTAAATGCCATCGCGCCTGCGCTCACCAAAGATCGCTCCCATAACGCCCCAAAGCCTCGGCGCGAACAAAAGCAATAATCTTTCAGCCCCGAGGTTTGCTCCTCACCCGCGCGGTTTCGGTATTGTTCCCCCGCTCTGACCTGAGCGCGGAATCGCTATTCTATCGCGGCTCAAAAGCAAAATTGCCTTCCCTTTACGCTGATTAGCGGTTGAGTAAACTAGGCCCGTTTTATAAATGAAGTGTAT
>CAYNDW010000330.1:0-6949 GCA_964395375.1 uncultured Cytophagia bacterium | reverse complement strand
CTTGCAGCGCACTGCGTCTAATCGCATAGCCAGGAAGAAGTTTAGGCATACTATTGTAAGAATGCCGTTCTATCTTATGCTGCGCAGTCTTGCAGTTTTTGCCGATTTTTTTAGGCTGTAGAAGAAGTGTAAAATGCATCAAAGCTGCACTATTTCAGTGTTGAATAGAAGAAAGGAGAGACGATTTATGATTAAACTAAGCCCCTCACATGGTCTTTTTTTTGTCTTTTTCGCTGTACTACTTGTCAGCGGTACGCTCTCCGCCCAAACACGAGAGCAAGGGCCGTGGTGGCCCCATCCAATCTGGGGAGGAAAGGATCAGGCAGGGGGATCCAATTGGATAACGCCAGAAAAAGTACTGAAGTCATTATCTTTGATTGAAAAGGGAAAGGTGTATGAACTTGGCTTCCCTTACTATCGCGGTATGCCTTTGTTAGGACAACGCACCTACTCCATGATAATACCTGGAACACCTACTGGCGGCCCATATAGTGGGACGGATATGGTTTACAATGACGATTTTCTTTGCACGGAAATTGGCCAAATTGGAACACAGTTCGATGGTCCTGGGCACATTGGCAAGCGGATGAAAATGGAAGATGGAACTGTGAAGGACGTTTTTTACAATGGTTATACCTTGGACGAAATGAAAAGCCCCTACGAATTCAGAAAGCTAGGGGTAGAAAACGTAAAACCCTATATTACCCGCGGTATATTAATTGATATTGCAGGCTATAAAGGGGTGGATACGCTGCCCGATGGCTATGCAGTTACAATTGAGGACGTCAGGAAGACCCTGGAAAAGCAAAAAATTGATGAAAGAAACATTACACCAGGCGATGCCATATTGTTCAACTTCGGTTGGTGGCGGGTCATAGGAAATGCTGAAAAGTACAAGAGCTTCAATTGGCCAGGCATTGACGCAGAGGTCGTTAAGTGGTTGATCGAAAAGAAGGCTTCCATGATTGGCTCTGACAGTTCGGGGGATCCACCGAAGCAAGCTGGCGTGCATCATGAATTGATTATGAAAAACGGAATTTTCAATCTTGAGTTCATGACCTTTGAAGAGTTACTGGCCGACAAGGTATATGAGTTTCTATTTATTTTTACACCGCTTAGGTTCAAAGGTGCAACTGGCTCTCCAGGCCGACCGATAGCAATCCATTAAGGCAAATGGACCAATAACACAGCGTGGTGCTGTGTTATCCCCATACATGTGAAAAGAGTTCGTACAAATCAGAAAGTATCGTGGTGTGCATCAAAATAGGATTACGGTGTAGAAGTAAAAGTTGGCCGTGTGATTCAGGCCAGCGCGTGCGTGCGCCTCGAAACTAAAGTCCGGAGTTCAACCGGCGATATACTGCGTCGTTTATAAAAGCTCGGCGAATGGAAATATGTGCTGGCTGCGCTGATAAAGCGTGATAGCGTAAAAGTTTCTCCGCATTGTAAAAAGCCGGGAAGAGATGACCAGAAATAAAATGAAGCGTGTGCGCGCCACAAAGCGCGAAAGTGTAAAAAACAGATTTATGGAAGAAATGAATCGTGTACTGGAAGTCGGGAATAAAATCTTGGTAAGTACAAACCATCTTTTCTAACACAGCAAGGTGGGGATTGGCGAGCTCTGCATGAAATTCAGTTCGGTGATGCCTTCAACGTCTCGTTTTCGATCAACGATCGTGCGAGCTCTCCAACCGCACATCCTGATGTTAGCCTCTCCTCTTCCCACTTCCGTCATTTCCCTATCTTCCTCCACACAGATCAAAACGAAACAGCAGACAAACCTCTCCAGGCACCATCGCTCACGCGAAGCCGCTTGCTTTTCATTCCCCCCATAAAACACAAAAGCCCAAGAAAAATTCTTGGGCTTTCATTCGTATTCGGCGAGCTATTTGTTCTTCCCATAAACGAGCTTCCCCTCCTGCGCGTCGATGCGCACTGCGTCTCCTTTCGCTAACTCGCCCGCCAGAATTTTCGTCGAAAGCTCATTGATCACGTGCCGCTGCATGAGCCGCTTGAGCGGTCGTGCCCCGAAGATGGGGTCATAGCCTTGTTGTGCGAGATGATCTTTCGCTGCTTCCGTAAGCTGCGCAGCAATGCCGAGACGCTGCAACGTCGCATTCACCATCCGCTCGAATTGAATATCCACGATTTGATGAATGTGGCCGCGCGTGAGCGGATGGAACACGATCACTTCATCCACGCGATTGAGAAACTCCGGGCGCATTTTCTTTTGCAGCGCTTGCAGCAAAGCTTCTTTGGTGAGATTGTAAATCTTATCCTGATTGTCGTCGCGCAGGTATTTGAAATTTTCCGTGATCGTATCCGCGCCGAGGTTGGAGGTCATGATGATGATCGTGTTTTTGAAATTGACCACGTGGCCTTTGCTGTCGGTCAAGCGCCCGTCGTCGAGGACTTGCAGGAGCAGGTTGAAAACTTCGGGATGCGCCTTTTCAATTTCATCGAGCAGGATCACGGCGTACGGGCGGCGGCGCACGGCCTCGGTGAGTTGGCCGCCTTCCTCATAACCCACATAGCCCGGAGGCGCGCCAATCAAGCGCGAAACGTTGAACTGCTCCATATACTCCGACATATCGAGGCGCACCATCGCGTTCTCGTCGTCGAACATGAACTCCGCCAGCGCGCGGCCGAGTTCGGTTTTGCCCACGCCCGTGGGCCCGAGAAAGATGAACGAGCCGATGGGACGGTGCTCGTCGCTCAAGCCCGCGCGCGAGCGGCGCACGGCAAAGGACACGGCTTCGATCGCTTCTTCCTGCCCCACCACGCGCAAGCGCAGGCGATCCGCCATCTTCAAAATTTTCTCGCGCTCGCTTTCGAGCATGCGCGTAACCGGAATGCCGGTCCAGCGCGAAACGATTTCGGCAATGTCTTCTTCCGAAACTTCTTCTTTGAGCAACGCGCCGTCTTTGTGCAGCAGCGCAAGCTTGTCGTTCAGTTGCTTGAGTTGTTTATCCAAACCCACGAGCGTGCCGTAGCGCAACTCCGCGACTTTGTTGAGATCGCCTTCCCGCTCCGCTTTCTCCGCGATGCTGCGCGCTTGTTCGATGCGCGTCTTCGTCTCGCGGATTTGCGAGATCGTTTCTTTTTCCACCTGCCAACGCGCTTTGAGTTGCGTGGAGTTTTCTTTGAGATCGCTCAACTCGCGTTTTAATTTTTCGAGCCGCTCTTTCGAGGCTTCATCTTTTTCTTTTTTGAGCGCGACTTGCTCGATCTCGAGCTGCTTGGTGCGGCGCTCGATCTCGTCAATGGCCTCGGGCATGGAGTCGATTTCGGTGCGCAGCTTGGCCGCGGACTCGTCGATCAAGTCAATGGCTTTATCCGGCAAAAAGCGCTCGCTGATATAACGCTGCGAAAGCGTGGCCGCGGCGACGATGGCCGAGTCCGCGATGCGCACGCCGTGATGCACTTCATAGCGCTCTTTCAAGCCGCGCAAAATTGAAATGGTGTCATCGACCGAAGGCTCGCCCACGTAAACTTGTTGAAAGCGGCGTTCGAGCGCTTTGTCTTTTTCAACATACTTGCGATACTCATCCAGCGTGGTGGCGCCGATCAAACGCAGCTCGCCGCGCGCGAGCATGGGTTTGAGCATGTTGGCCGCATCAACCGCGCCTTCCGCCGCGCCCGCGCCGACCATGGTGTGCAACTCGTCGATGAAGAGAATGATTGCGCCCTGCGCATTTTCAATCTCTTTCAACACGGCTTTCAAACGCTCTTCGAACTCGCCGCGATATTTGGCGCCGGCCACGAGCGTGCCCATTTCGATCTGAATGACTTTTTTATTCTTCAACGACTCCGGCACGTCGCCATGCACGATGCGCTGCGCAATGCCTTCGACAATGGCGGTCTTGCCCACGCCCGGATCGCCGACGAGCACGGGATTGTTTTTCGTGCGCCGCGAGAGCACTTGCACCGCGCGCCGAATTTCTTCATCGCGGCCAATGACGGGATCGAGCTTGTTGCTGCGCGCGAGTTCCGTGAGATCGCGCCCGAAGCGTTGCAGCGCTTGATATTTGCCCTCGGGATTTTGATCGGTCACGCGCTGGCTGCCGCGAATGTCCTTGAGCACGCGAAAGATGTTGTCGCGCGTCACGCCTTGATTGCGCAGAATCGTGGCTGCGGCGCCGTCTTTTTCATCCGCAATCGCGAGCAGCAAATGCTCGGTGCTCACATACTCGTCTTTGAGTTGGCGCATCTCGTTTTGCGCCGCGCTGAATAGTTGATTGACGCGATTCGAAATATAGAGATTGTTCAACGCGGTCGCGCCCGAAACGCGCGGCAACTTGCGCAACGCTTCTTCCAAACGACTGAGGGTGAGCGCGGCATTCACGCCGAGTTTCTTCATGATCGCGAGCGGCACGCCTTCGCCGTCGTCGAGCAGAGCTTTGAGCAAATGCTCCACTTCGATTTGCTGATGGTTCAACTCCGCGGCTTGTTGCTGCGCGCGCGCCAGAGTCTCTTGCGCTTTTAATGTGAATTTATCGAAAGTCATGTCCGTTCTCCGAATATCTTTCTAACGGTCATTCCGGAGGAATCCTTTTCAGCGCTCGGCATACAGCTCAGCTCTGGAGGAGATCCCAGTGCTTAAAAAGATTCCTTCTGAATGACACCTCAAGGATGTTGTGCTAATACTTCAATCCCAACGACTGCGCGAATTTCTCCAGCAACTCTTTCTGCTCGGCACTGAGTTGCTTTGGCATCTGCACCTTTGCCACCACGAACAGGTCGCCGGTTTCGTTGCCTTGTTTTTTTCCCATGCCCGGCAAACGAAAGACGTGGCCGGGATCCGTGCCCGGCGGAATGCGCAAATCGACTTTCTGGCCTTGCGGCGTGCGCAAACGAATCTTGGTGCCAAGCAGAACTTGCGCGAGGTTCAACGGCGCTTCGAGGCGCAGGTCCAAATCGTTGCGCGCCGCTTCTTCTTCGGTTGCAAAGGCAATCTCTTCGGTGGTGCGCGTGCGCTTGCGTTGCGCGGGGTCGCTGCCGTTCATGAAATTTCCGAAGAGATCATCAACCCCAAAACTTTTTCCCAGGTTGGAAAAGTCAAAGCCGCGGCCGGTGTTGAAGCGCATGCCGCCGCCAAACTGTTTCATCAATTCTTCCCATGAAAGGCCCGGTCCGCCGGCGCCGCCCAATTTGCGGAATTGATCGTAGTTGCCGCGTTTTTCCGTGTCGCCCAGCACGTCGTAGGCTTCGTTAATTTCCTTAAAGCGCTCCTCGGCGTGTTTGCCTTTGTTGCGATCGGGATGATATTGCTTGGCCAAAGCGCGATAGATTTTTTTAATCTCTTCCGCGGTTGCGTCTTCCGACACGCCGAGAATTTTATAATAGTCTTTTGTGGTCATGGGCTGGTCGCTGGTTTCTTGTTGCTCGTTGCTGGCCGTTTAACGCGGGAGACGCGGGCTTTGAGTTTCAACTTATGCAGAGGCCGTGACGTTTTCTTCGTTCTTCAACCCCGGCTCCTCTTGCGCAATGGTTTGCGGCAAAGGCTCTTCGGCTTCAAAATGGCCGACGATGACTTTGGCATGACGCAAAACTTTATCGCGGCGTTTGTAACCGTTTTCGATGACGTTGATCACTTGCCCGTCGCGTTCGACGGTCGCGACCGGCATTTGCATGAGCGCATCATGAAAATGCGGATCGAAGGATTGGCCGGCCGGATTGATGGTTTCAACATTCTCGTTCGCGAGCCAGGCTTGCCATTTGGTTTGCACGGCTTTGAGGCCTTGCGCAAGCTGTTCGTTGACATTTGCCGAGTGCTGGCTTAATCGGCAAAAATCATCATAGATCGCCAAGATGCCGTTGAGCAAGCGCGCTTCGAGCAAGTCGAGCAACTCATTGCGCTCAACTTCCGCGCGGCGTTTATAGTTCGCGAAGTCCGCGGCGAGGCGTTTGAATTTGTCTTCATTTTCGGATAACGAATCGGGTTGAGGTTGTGCCACACTTTCATTCGTCGTCGTCTCTGCCGGAGTTTCAGGCACGAGGGGTGTTTCGGCTGTGGCTTCTTCCGAAGTGGCTGGCGCGCCGTCCGAAATGGGAATTTCAATAATGGTGTTTTGGTCTTCGTGGTTTTGCATGGCAGCTTGGAATTAAG
Source organism: uncultured Cytophagia bacterium (assembly GCA_964395375.1). Classification (GTDB taxonomy): domain Bacteria; phylum Zhuqueibacterota; class Zhuqueibacteria; order Zhuqueibacterales; family Zhuqueibacteraceae; genus JABWAN01. Next base: position 840 of record CAYNDW010000330.1, on the reverse strand, counting down.
TTTCAGATTAAACAATGTGTGTGGATGAAAAATGACGCTTATTTGCTTTCAACTATTATACCATTGTAGTCTGCGCCTTATCACGTTGATTTTTTGAATTAGTTTTCGAGAAAGGATGAGGCAAACACGTGAAGGATTATGGACACGCTGGCAGGGCTGGCAGAACGTTGGCAAGGTCGGCATGAGTGCTTGCCAGGGTGACAAGGAGGGAGGCGGAAGAGATGTTTTCTCCAAAGTGAAATTTCTGTTGTTAAAAAAAATGCCGGCTGAGCGAGAGCATTCAGCCGGCACTTTGGGACCGCGTTGATGGTCAACCCATCGCAGCGAATTGAGTTTTTCGAGTTTGATCATGTTTAGCCACGGCTTGGCCGTGGCTTGATCGAACACATGCCACGGCCAAGCCGTGGCGGAACCGGTTTTATTACAGCGTCCATTCACGACGCACGCGCACCTCTTCCCGCACGCGACGTATGTTGTCTTCAATTTCCTGGCGCACCTTGGTATCGACGTTGTTGCGAATAATATCTTGCAAGTGCAAAACGCGCGGCTCGATTTGGCGAATGATGACGCGGGCATCATCGTCGTCGTTCCAGCGCAACTCATTCATGCCCATGCCGCCATTGCCGGGCGTCTTGAAAAACGAGCGCGAATGCTCCTCTTCTATTTCGATTTCAACCGTCGCGCTCTTGCCCTGGCGCACGTAGGCAACGGCAACTTTATCTCCGCCCTCATACTCGCCGAGCGCTTCGATCAAATCTTCGGCGTCACGAATTTTTTCTTCGCCGACTTTGGTGATCACGTCGCCGGATTTGAAGCCCGCCTTTTCCGCGGGGCTGTCTT
>CAYNDW010000329.1:0-6957 GCA_964395375.1 uncultured Cytophagia bacterium | reverse complement strand
CAAGACCGGCGTCGTGTCCGATAGCTTGGTTTGGCAATTCAATACCCCGGGCAACGTGAATGAACGCCCGCGCGGCATCGCGTTCAGCCCGGACGGCAACACGGCGTATGTGACCTGTTTTGGCGCGAGCGATTATCCTGTGATTCAAAAGTTCGAGCGCGTGCCGGTGGCCAGCAGCTTCACCACCAAAACGAATTTTCCGGACGACAACTTCAAAGTCAATTCCGGTGGCCACGGTCTCGCGGTCGATCCCGATGGCAAGATTTGGTTTCAAGCCTTTGGCGCGACGGACAGCATCGTTACTGCTGGCGGCCAAAAACTGGCGACGCGCGTGGTTTACGTTTTTAATTCCGATGGCACACCGGCCGCATTTTCACCGATCAAAACCATCACCGTCAACGGCGTGACTGACTCGATGCAAACGCCGCCGGGATGGAGCAATCGCGGTTTGCGCGCGGATCATCAAGGCAATATTTTGCATTCCAATTTTGATCGGGTCTTTCGTTTGAACTACAAGACCGGCGCGGGCATGAACAAAGTCACGCCGAAAGTGAATACTTCCCTCACTGCGGCGGCGGTCGATGCGAACGGCAATATCTTTACGGGCGCGGTGGTCCCGGGCAATCCCGTAAAGTTCTACGACAAAGATTTCAACGAGCTGGGCGTAGCGATTGATAGCTCAAAAGGCTTCTCCCGCACGTTTGAAGTTTCGAAAGACGGCAACACGATTTATTGGGCCGGCTATACGAATCACGCGATTTATGCGTATTCGCGTCCCGATGAATTCTCTTCGTATGCGCTCACCGATACGCTGCTCAAAGGTTTCGACAGCGAATCGTGCGGGTGGGAGCCGAACAGCAATCGCCTCTGGTTCAGCGCCGGCTCTTACAATGATTTACCCAATCGTTTTCCAGGTGCTATCACCAATTACACACCGGGCACTTGGTATGCGTTCGATGTGACCACTCAGAAGATTGTGGACAAAATCGATTGGCAATTTAACACGCCGAACAACGTTAATGAGAGGCCGCGCGGCATTGCGTTTTCGCCGGACGGCAAGACCGCGTACACCACGTGCTTCGGCGCAAACACCTATCCCGCGATTCAAAAGTTCGTGAAAGTCGGCACGAGCGTTGACGGTAAGGAAACTAACTGGGCGTATGTTGAAAGCTTCCAACTCTTTCAAAATTACCCGAACCCGTTCAACCCGCAAACCACGATTCCGTTTGAGCTGCAAAGAACTGGTCCCGTGCAAGTGCGGGTATATGACATGACCGGTCGCGAAGTCGCAACGTTGGTTGACAAAGTGATGCCCGTGGGCAGCCACAATTTAACCTTCGATGCGAAAGGCCTCGCGAGCGGCACGTATTACTATCGCCTGATGTTCGACGGCCAAACGCTCACGAAGCGGATGTTGTTTGTGAAGTGACAACGAGCCAAAAAGGATAAGGAGCCAAGGAGCCTTGCAGGCTTTTTGAATCGGTGATAATAGATTGTCGGGGCATTCGAAGTTTTATTCGAATGCCCTTTTTGTTTGCAGGGGGCTCAAAATAATCCTTGCACGTCACATGCGGGTTTTTATCTTGGAAGAAAAGAGCAGGCCGAAGCTAGAATCTGAAAAGTCATCTCCTGACACAAAGAGGTTGACATGATAACGAAAGAATTGCTCCATTTGGAAATTGACAGCCTGAGCGACGAATACAACGAGGAGTTGTATCGGGTGATCAAGGGCTTTGCCGCGACAAAAACCAACGGCCGCAATCCAAGCTTTATGTCTAAACTGAAGAGCATTCAGATTGACGCCCCGGAAGATTTTGCCGCCAATCTCGACCTCTATATGAGTGGAGAAAAACGTGTCGAGCCGGATCTTCGTTGATACCCTCTTCGTCGTTGCGCAGATCAACCAACGCGATCAATATCACCATATGGCTTCCGTACTGGCTGATCAGTTTGAAGGCTATCCTTTGCTCGTCACCGATGCCGTTCTTCTTGAAATCGGCAATGCTTTGGCGCGCACTTATAAGAAAGAAGCAGTTGCAGTGCTTGAGAATTTTCTTGCCTCAGAGGAAGTAAAAGTGGTCCGCCTCACGCCGCAATTGTTCGAACAAGGTTTTGAGGAGTATAAGAAGTTCCAAGACAAGGAGTGGGGTTTGATTGATTGCGTGTCTTTCGTGGTCATGCGCCAGGAAGGGATCAACCAAGCTTTGACATTTGATCATCACTTCGAGCAAGCCGGATTTCAGATTTTGATGCGCGAACCTCTAATATGAGGATGCACTGCGACATCACTCACAGGTTCGACGGCCAGACGCTCACGAAGCGGATGTTGTTTGTGAAGTAACGAGCCAAAAAAGATAATGAGCCAAGGAGCCTTGCAGGCTTTTTGAGCCGGCGATAACAGCTTATCAAGGCATTCGAGATTTTTCTCGGATGCCCTTTTTGTTTTTGCACGAGGTTGAAATTTGCTTTACTATTTCGAGCGAAATTCAGGTTAAGCTTTCCCTCCTAACCTGTCATTCAGGAGGAGTCTTTTTACTCGCTAGAGATGCTGTCACGTGCTCAAAAAGATTCCATCGGAATGACCACGAGATGCTGTAAAGCAAGCTGTTTTGTGCTCCGAGCAGTAACCTCACTAACGCCTGCCGCTTTCCTGTGCGCTTCGTTATTCGCGATGCCCCGGTCATTTATTTCACCAGCGCGCTTTTGCCTCGCGCCGCGCCGCTTGCTTTTGCAAGTTGTTCTACCTATTATTGCGTCGTGACGCAGTTGCGCTTCGCCTTTTCAAACGGGAGTTTCTATGTCACGTTATCTCGATCCGACTACGGATTTCGGCTTCAAAAAAATTTTCGGAGAAGAGGCCGACCGAGAAATCATCATGAGCTTCATCACCGATGTGTTGGAGCTGCAAACGCCGTTGCTCGACATTCGTTTTCTGGATAAAGAACAGCTTCCGGAAACCGATGAGGATCGCAGCGGCATCTATGACCTGTTTTGCCGGGACGTCGCCGGCAATCATTTTATCGTCGAGATGCAAAAGAATTATCTCGCGTGGGTGAAGGATCGCATGCTGTATTACGCCACGTTTCCAATCGTTGCGCAAGCCAAGAAAGGCAAGCTGTTTTCTGGTTATGTGCCCGAAGTTGAAGGCTCGCGGATTCGAGAGCCTCGCGCGGAGTACGGCGAAAAAATGCGGACGAAGACTTGGAACTACGAGTTGAGCGGAGTGTATTGCATCGCGATTTTGTCTTATGCTTTGGACCACAGCAAAAAGGCCGTGAACCGCAACAGCCTCCGCAACGACGAGCCGCCCCAGGAACTGTTTTACGACAAACTCAAATTCGTCACCATCGAACTCCCGCTCTTTGACGAAACCAAGCCGGAGTATAGTCTCGATAACCATCTCAACAAGTGGCTTTATTTCCTAAAATATCTTCCGAGCTTGGATCGGATTCCGGATATTTTTAAAAACGAAGTTGTCTTCCAAAAAGCTTTTCGCATCGCGGAATTGGCGAAGCTCAAACCTGCGGAACGTATGCGCTATGAGAAGAATTGGAGGCGCATTTGGGACAATCAGGCCGTGCTGGAAACGAGATATAACCAAGGTTTGATCAAAGGCAAAAGTGATGGCAAAATCGAAGGCGAGCTTAAAGGCAAAACCGAGGCCTTGCTTTTGATCCTTACTCAAAAGCTCGGACCGGCGCCGGAAGACGTGGTCGCGGCAATCCGCGCATTGCGAGAAATTGATCAACTCGACCGACTTATCGCACATGCGTTGACGATAGACAATTGGGAGGCTTTGCGGCAAGCACTCCTCTCGATATGATTGGCGGGATTTGAGCTTGAGGCAATCGAGAAGCTTCGCATCATATCTATGATGATCAAGCAGTTTTATCGCAAAAAACACGAAACCTAAAACCTCCTCGAAACGCCATGAGAAAATTGCTACTGCCGGGTTTGCTATTGTTGTTGCTAGAGTCTACCGCTCTTTTTTCTCAAGCTCTTCCTCCCAAGCGCGAATTTCGCGGCGCGTGGATCGCAACCGTCATCAATCTCGATTGGCCCTCCTCCCCGTTTCTCACGCCCGAAGCGCAGCGCGCGGAACTCATTCGCTTGCTCGATGAAATGCGCAGCCACAACCTCAACGCGGTCATGTTTCAAGTGCGCTCCGAATGCGACGCGATGTATCCTTCGACGATCGAGCCGTGGTCGTATTGGCTCACCGGCCAGCAAGGCAAAGCGCCCGCGCCGTTTTATGATCCGCTCGCGTTTGCCGTTGAAGCGGCACACGAACGCGGCATTGAGCTGCACGCGTGGTTCAATCCGTATCGCGCTTCGCGCCAAGTGGGCAATTATGCGAACGATCCCAATCATGTGACCGTCAAACACCCCGAGTGGGATATTCAAATCGGCACGATCAAATTTCTCGATCCGGGTTTGCCGCAGGTGCGCGATTATGTGACGAGCGTGGTGCTGGATGTGGTGAGGCGCTACGATGTTGACGGCGTGCATTTCGATGATTATTTCTATCCCTACCCGCCCAATCAAATTTCCACGCAAGACAACGCTACGTTTACGAGCTATTCGCGCGGCTTCACCGATCGCGGCAATTGGCGGCGTGACAACGTCAACCTTCTCATTCAAATGATTCACGATAGCATTCAAGTCGCGAAGCCGCACGTGAAATTCGGCATGAGTCCCTTCGGCATTTGGCAAAACGGCGTGCCTGCGGGCATCAGTGGCCTCGATGCTTATAGCACCATTTATTGCGACGCGGTGGCGTGGCTCAATCGCCAGATCGTTGATTACATCACGCCGCAATTGTACTGGCCCTTCGGCGGCGCGCAAGATTACGGCAAGCTCATGCCGTGGTGGGGCACGCAAAGAAACAGCCGCCACTTCTATCCGGGCCAAGCGCCGTATCGCGTGAATGCTTCGGATGGCAATTGGGCGGCGAATGAAATTCCGCGGCAAGTGCGCGCCAATCGCGGCAATGCCAACGTGAGCGGCAGCGTCTTCTTTCGCGCGGAGACCTTCCGAGAAAATTACAAAGGCTTTGCGGATAGTCTAAAAAATGATTTGTTTCGCGCGGCGGCGTTGCCGCCGATCATGGCGTGGAAAGATGGCGTTGCGCCCAATGCGCCGCAGAATCTGCGCTATGAGCGTATCGCAGGAACGGGCACCGCTGGTTTGCGATGGGAGGTGCCGCTGCAAGCAAGCGATGGCGACTCTGCTACCCGTTATGCGATTTATCGCTTTTCGAATTCGAATATTCAGCCGAGTGACCTTGTTGATCCGAGCCGCATCATCAACATAACGAGCGCGCGCCGGAATCGACCGCAAACACCGAGCACACCGGGCCCGTTCTATTTTGTAGCCACCGCGCTCGATCACAATGCCAATGAAAGTTTACCGAGTAACGTGTTGCAAGTCAGTGCGCCCGCAATGCCGTTGCTCGCTTTGCCCGCGAATGGCGCGGTCGATCAACTTGCGAGCGTCACGTTGCGGTGGTATTACCCTACCAATGCGGCTTCTTATCGCGTGCAAATTGCCGCGGATTCCAATTTCGGCACGCTGCTCGTGAACGTCGCGAATCTCGAAGACACGTCTTATGTGGTCTCGAGCTTGGCGGGACAGAGAACTTATTACTGGCGTGTGAGCGCGAGTAATGTCGCGGGCACGAGCGCATTCTCGCCCGCGTTTGTTTTCACCACGGGCTTCCCGGCCACGCCGGCTCTCGCTTTTCCGGCGAACAACACGCCGAATATTCCCCTCCAACTCAACTTGCAATGGCGCAAAACTCCGGGTGCGGAGAAGTATCGTTTGCAATTCGCGAAGAGCGCGAACTTTGACGCTGCGTCTTTAGTGCTTGAGGCGCAAGACCTCGCCGACACCGCATATGCCGTAAGCCAACTCGAATTGAATCGTTTTTATTTTTGGCGGGTGAGCGCCGCCAACGCACTCGGTACAAGTCTGTGGTCGGAGACGTGGCGCTTCAAGACCACAACTTCGACCACAGTTGCAGAAGCGCACGAAGTGCCGCAGACTTTCACCCTCTATCAAAATTATCCCAACCCGTTTAATCCCGTCACAACAATTGCGTTCGATCTTCCCACGCCCGGCTTTGTGCGCTTGAAAGTTTTTGACGTGCTCGGTCGCGAGATCGTCACCATCATCGAGCATGACATGCCCGCAGGCCGTCATCAAGCACCGTTCGATGGCAGGCTAGTGGGCTCGGGTGTGTATTATTATCGGTTGGAATTTGAAAGAGAAGTGCAAACGCGGCGGATGTTGTTGACAAAATAAAAATGAACGGAGGCGGCGGGCTTAAACTTGGCGGGAAAAGAGGAGATGGCCTTCGTGATCAATGTGCTGTTTGAGCGCGGCGTTTTTGATTTTTTCATAATGCGCCACGTCAATGAAATAGGGCAGAGGCAAATCTTCATTGAGCAACGCGCGCAACCGCAGCACGGTCGTAGGCGTAATCGCTGCGCCGACGATGGCAAGATCGACGTCCGACCCTGGTTTATAATTTCCCATCGCGCGGGAGCCGAAGACAATTGCCTTTTCAATTTCGGGAAACCGGGAGAGCGCTTCTTCAATGCTGCTTGTATCGCGTTGACTCAAGCCGAATTTCATGTGCCCGCCTTTTCTTTCATGAACAAGTAAAGCTCTTGGAGCGCCGGGAAGTAACGCTCTTTGATCCTTTCTTCAATCTCAAGTGCCGTGTCTTCATCATAAGTATGTACCGTAAGATTTCTGTCTTCCAAGGCATCTAGCCAAACTTGCCCGTCTGCTATCACTTCGGATTGAAAAGCTTGTTTGATGGCCTCTTTCGGGCTTCTAATTTGGTAGCTCTGAGCTTCGAGATAATCCTTCATCAGCTTCCAAGCGAGTTCGAGAGCCATTTCGAAGAATTTGGTGATGCCGGCGCGTGCTATTTCGTCGGTGTTATCAACG
>CAYNDW010000328.1:0-6967 GCA_964395375.1 uncultured Cytophagia bacterium | reverse complement strand
AACAATCCCTGCTCGCGGGTGCCGATCAAAATCTTGTTCCCCGCAAAGGGCAACATCACATAAATACGCAGCCCGGAAAATTTTTCGCCGCCCGGGGCCAAGCGCAATGAATCCGCGGCCAACTGAAGCAATCCCGTTCCCGGCTGGCGAATATAAAGCTGATCGCGCACGGCGAAGGCGATGTGAAACGGCCGCTCCGGCTTCCAAACGCGCATGCGACCATTTGACCACAGAAACAAACGATCGAACGTTTGAAAATAGATGCCGGCAGTGGTGGCGTAAACCTTGACGATAGTGGCGACGTCACGATGCTCCCCGGGGACGTGCTCGCGCAAGGAAACGTATTGCATGCGCCCAAACGCATCGGGCGCTAAATATCCCATCTCGCCGTCGGCGCCCACGTAAATCGTTCCGTCGTTTCCTTGTGCTAATGCGCGGACGGCGCCGGCGCCGGTGACGTGAATCAGGCGCCACGCAACGCCGTCATATTCGAGCACACCGGAGCTATTGCCGAAATACATCACGCCGCGCGCGTCCTGCGCGATCGACCAATTTTGCGCGTCGCCGCCGTATTCTTTGGGAGTATAGTTTCTGAAATAAGGAATGCCGATTTCTTTGCGGTGCGCTTGGGGCAACGCGAAATTATCGTTGGGGGGTTGTGCGAAAACCGAGGAGAGCAAACAAACGCCGAGCAGAAAATTGACTGAGCCCCAAAACTTTTGCTTTCGGTCCCGCAGAGAAAGCATACGCGCGCGATTGAAGACGACGAGCAGATTCATAAGCCTCGCTTCAGCTTTTCGAATGAAATTCAGAAGCAGTCCAGCAATTAACCGCGATAGCGCAATGCTAGAATTGTCAGATCATCGGCTTGGGGCGCGCCCTCGACAAAGTGATTCACGTCGGCGATGATTTTTTCGATCATCTCGGGCAGCGCGAACCGCGTAACTTGTGGCAGGCATGTTTCCAAACGCGCTTCGGTATAGTCCTCGTCTGCGGGATTTTTCGCCTCCGTTACGCCATCCGTGTAAAGCACAAGCGTGTCGCCGGGCCTCAGCGTCATTTGATTGAGTTGATATTGCGCCTGCGGAAACAAGCCGAGCATCAGGCCGTCAGGCGCGCCGGTGGATTCGAGCCGGCCTTCCGCGCGCAACACATACGGCGGATTATGCGCGCCGTTGCAAAAACTCACCGCGCCGGTGGCGGTATCAAGTATCCCATAAAAAATCGTCACAAAGGTTTCAGAGTCGCTATTCGCGTGCAAGATCGCGTTGACTTGGCGCAAACATTCATGCGGCGCGAAACCTTGCATCGCGGTCGCGCGCAACAGCGTGCGGCTCACGGCCATGAAAAACGCCGCGGGAATGCCTTTGCCGGAAGCATCGCCGATAACGAAGCCCAGCCGGTTTTCGCCGAGCGGAAAAAAATCATATAAATCGCCGCCCACTTCTTTGGCCGTCAACATGCGCGCGTGCAATTCATATTCGGCGCCGGTCGGGAAGGTGCGCGGCAAAATGGATTGTTGGATACGCCGGGCCACGTCCAACTCCCGCTGCAAAGCGACAAGCCGGTCGCGATCATGCACCGCTTGCCGGCGCGCTTGCGCTTCATGAATGGTTTTGGTGAGCGTGATTTCGAGGTCGTCGAACTCGAGCGGTTTGGTGATAAAATCAAAGGCGCCGCGGTTGAGCGCGGTGCGAATGTTTTTCATGTCGCCATACGCCGACACAATCACGGATTTGATGAGAGGAAATTGCTCGTGAATTTTGGAGAGCAACGTGAGGCCGTCCATCTCCGGCATGTTGATGTCGGTGAGCACCACGTCGATGGATTCATCTTCCTGGAGTTTGTTGAGCGCGGCGAGGCCCGTCGCCGCAAAGTAAAACTCCAGCATTTTTTCGCGAACCTGCTTGCGAAATTTTTGCGTGATCATTGACTCTAAATCAGGCTCGTCATCAACCACCAAAATTCTTGTTGCCATATCGTTTTTCCTTACATGAACCGGAAGTGGTTGCTACTCTTGCGCGCAAAAAGCATGAAGCAATCTCTCATATTTTCTTTTCAATAGCCAGCGTAATTTTGCCGCTACTGCAATGCCTCAGCTCTTGGTGGAAAACGTCGCGCCCCGCCACGCGGGACCGGCAAAGATGCCGGCGTTATCACGCGTAACGGAAGCCTTACCCTCCGCGAGATCAAGCCTCTTGGTGATACAGGCGCTGGGTTGCGATATATTCACGAACATTTTCTGGCACGAGGTAGCGAATCGATTGCTGGCGTGCAACACGACGGCGAACCTCGGAGGAGGAAATCGCGATGATCGGGGCGTTCAGCAACAAACAATTCGCCGGCAGGCTCAACGGCGCCGCGGTTTCGTGCGTTTCATGCCGCGGATAGATTGCCACCGTGGCGAGCTGCCGAATGGTTTCGGGCTCGCGCCACGTGTGAAAATTGCTCATGCTGTCTTGGCCGAGGAGCAGATAAAGCTGAGCGTGTTCAAACTCGGGAAGTTTTCGCAAAGCGCGCAGCGTATCCACGGTATATGACGGGCCGGAACGCTGCGCTTCAAGGGTGGAAATGATAAACTGGGGATGATCGGAAAGCGCGTTTTGCAGCATGGCGAGACGTTGCGGCCACGGCGTAAGCACTTGCACGGATTTATGCGGCGGCTGCGGCGCGAGCATGAATAGAACTTGATCCAAAGCCAATTCCTCGCGCGCGGTTTCCGCGACGAGGAGATGGCCCAAATGAGGCGGATCAAACGTGCCGCCGAAAATTCCAAGCCTCGGCGCCGTCATTTTTTCGCGCTGCCGTTGGCGCTCATCTGCGCTTCAATCAACTTGAGCAAGTCCGAGGCCCGCGCTTGAAACTTTGGTTTGGCTGCTTCGGACCCGGGCTGCGCTTGATTCGCGTCGCGGCGATATTTATCCTGCAACAAATGAATCGCGTCACGCGCCTCGTCATACTTCGCCAGCTTGTAGAGGATGTCGGCTTTATAAAACAGCGCAGGCTCTGCATATTTGGTGTCATAAAAGCGGGCGAGCACTTCGTCGAAATAAACCAACGCCGACTCATAATAGGCAAGCTTGCGATACAAATCCGCGACGTCAAAATCCTTCTTCGCCAGCTTGTTGCGGACCTGGGCCAGATAACTTTCGACTTGATCGCGCAAATCGCTTTGCGGATAGTCTTCCATGAAGCGCTGCAATTCTTCAATCGCGCTCCACGTGTATTTTTGATCGAGGTCCGATTTGGGCGAGAGTTTAAAATAAGCCAGGCCGATTTTGAACTGCGCATCGTCGAGATATTCGCTTTGCGGATAAAGCCTAAGGAGCTTTTTGTATTCTTCGCCGGCAATGATGAACTCGTCCATGTGGAAATGGCATTCCGCCAAATAGAACTGCGCTTTGTCCACAATGGCGCTGCCCGGCGCATTCAGCGTGATGATGCGAAATTGCGTGCGCGCCTCGAAGTAATCGTGCTTCTCAAAGAGTTTCATGGCCTCGGTCAAACGCTCTTCTGTGGTCAAGTTCGCGCGCAATTTGCCGCCGCCGCAAGCCGTTAATAGAACGCACAACGCCAAAGCCGGCGCGACCGCGAGGCGATCCCCGCGGTGAAAAAAAAGCGCGTTGAGATACCGAATCATTGCTAGCATGGTCAAAATCCCTATTGACTTCGTAAGGAATAAAAAGCGTAAACGATTGCGCCGGTGGCCGCGGTCAAAAGCACCGGTTCCAGCCAGGCCCGGCGATTGTCATTTTGTTGCCATACCCCAATCGTAAAAGGCATGGCGGAATTTTCCAACTGCTCCACGCCGTTCTGCAGCGTGTCGCGACTCGTTTCTTCCAAAGCTCCCTGAAAATAAATGCGCTGCGTTTGCGTCGCACGCAAATCAAAATCAACCACTATCCTTGCCGTGCGTTGCACCGGTCCGGGCCGAAACCATCCGGGTTTGCGCAGCTTGCGATAATGCAATTCCAGCGCAGTGATCTTGTATTGCACGGTGACCCTATCCCGTGTCGGCTCGGCGCTGGAATCCGCTAGTGCGAACATCACGCGCGATTTTTGGGCGCAGGCCTCAACCAAGTTCGTGTAAAGCCATCGTTCCGGCAAAAACGCGGTGAGTGCTTGATGATGCAGCGCAACAGCTTGGACCTCGGTTTGGGTGAGTATCGAATCCGCGCGCATAGCAACTTTAGCCAAGAGCCGTTGCAGTGTGCTTGCATTGGTCTGTGCGCGAGCTTCGCGCGCGCAAAACAAGAGGCCAAGGAAAATTAGACACGTAACAAGCTGGCGCACGATTCGAATCGCTGTTTTTGCAATAAGGAACGCCGATTAAAGAACAACTCTCATTTGACTTGTCATGCCCGAGCGCTTCATCGGACACCCCGGCGAAAAAGGATTCCCGCTTATGAGGACTGCGGGAATGAAGAGTAAACCGCCGTGGCCGTATTCAAATGCGAAACGCGACGGTCAAAACATGAATGAAGCGGCGCTGCCCCGCCCTGATTCTTTCAGCCACAACTCCATAGTTAATCGCCCAGTGCGAGTATTGCATATGTGTCGCGCGCGCGCGCGGCCAGTTGAGATTGAACAAACCAACGCCGGCGCTCAGCGCGGCCTGCTCGTCTTCCAGTTTATAAAACGCACCGCCGCGTAACGCGAGCAGTGAGAACAAACTATGTTCAAAACCCAAATGCGGCTCGCGGCGCACCATGCCGCGGCCCTCTTCCACCACGTTGCGCAAATCGAAGCTCACGGTCGTGCCGGGACTGGGGCGATAGCTCAAACCCAAATTAATGCTGCTATCGACAATACGTTCGGGGTGATCGCGTTGATTGCTCTTCTCCCGCGTCGGCACGGCGAGATAGCTGACGCCGAGCAACACGCTGTGACTGGGTGCGAGCGCGATGCCGTATGAAGCGAGCACTTCCCACGTGCGCTGTGAAGAGCCGGCGGGCTGGAGATAATATAGCCCGAGGCTGCCGCCAACGCTCACCCGATCGGCGAGGCGCATCCTAAGTGCGAGCACGTGGTATTGATTGTTCCAATACGCTGCGTTGTCCCACTTGGCTTTGGGCAACAACGCGAGGCTCGTAGCCTGCTCGCCGAGGAGGGCGGACAAATCAAACGGGCCTGCGCGTAGCGTGAACCCCTTCACTAGGAGTCCGAGGGTTGCCAACGTTCGCGCGAAGCTTTTTTCTTCTTTATCAAAAAAAGCAGCACGCTGTGAAAATGCCAGCGCCGGCGTTAGCGGGTTGAGAAAGAACTGCACGCGCGCATGGCGCTCCAAACGATAGCCGCCGGCGTTGGCGGGATTGTACAACCCCGCGGCCAGCGCGTCTTCCACGGCAACATAGGCTCCGCCCATCGCCAGCGGGCGCGCCACTAACGTGTTGGTGGTAAGATAAAAATGTTGATCCTGGCAGAAAGCATTGGCAATGAATAACGGCAAAAACAGCGCGGAGACATTGAACTTCACATGCAAAAACGCAAAACGATAAATATACATTCGAGCATTCATAGCTTAGACGATGATCATCTCACGAAGGCTTTGATAACTTACGAAATTTTAGCCCGAGCTTTTTCATCAGAACGTTTCTTTTATTTTTCGATCTTTCTGAACATCTCGAGCGGCTTTGTTCTTTCTAAAAAAATCCCCAAAAGTGGCGGGCGTTTTCTTCTTCTCCTCACTGTCTTCATCAATCGGAATCGCCTGTTCTCTGACATATTCTTGCAGGCTTCCGCTGGGGCCTTTCAGCCTGGAGATGAAATCAATATCATCGCGATTTCCAGACACGGTGCCGTCGGTGGCAACGGTTACGATCACGCGCTTCTGTTTGCGATCGTACACATCACACGGCCCCACTGCCCTTCTGCGAAATTCAATGCCGTCATTGTTACTTGCTTCAGACTTGCCGACCTCACCCGTTTTCCGTGAAGCTCTGCGGAAGATTCCCATGGTGTGCTCCTTTCTTGTTCGTTGATACGATTGGTACGCGGCTTTTGCGGCCTTCGCTCAAATCATATATTCAAACGCAAAAAGTTTGCACAGGAGAGTTAAATGTCCGATGCACTTCTATCGCTTTCTCCTCCCAATCGCGCGCGCGTTGCTGCACGAATTTGCTGTAGAGAAAGGGCATGGCGAAAAAGAGCAGCAGCAGCGCGGTAAATCCGAGACACGCGGCAAAATTTTCCCGCGTACGCCACATGGACAAGAGCAAGACGTTGATCGAAACAATCCAGAAGGCGGCGACATATGCGCTAGCGCTCGGCGCATATTGCATGAGTTGGATGAAATAGGCCTGGGTATAGCCCAGCTTGAGCGAAGGCGCCGCAGGCTCACTGAAAGAACGGAGATATTCCATCAACGTCCACAGCAGCGGCACGAGCATGAGATAACCCGAGGGCCAAAACTTGCGCAATGGAATCAACGCCACCGCGAATAACGCAAAGTATGCGGGTTGCATGAGCGCGAAGGAGATGACGGCCGGCAGATTGAGCCAGAGGTTGGCGGCAAGCGCGGTGACACTCACGATCAACCCTACGCCATAGCCCCAGCGCATGGAAGAGCCTAAAGTTTTGTCTTCCAGCAAAAGCAGAAATGGAATAAACGCCCAATAGGCCAAGAAGCCGTAGCGGAAAGGCGGGTAAGCCAGCGCGAGCGGAAGCGCGGACAGCAAATATAACAGCACATCACGCGGCATCAGAGTTTGACCTCTTTGCCAAGTTGCGCCGATTGATACATCGCTTCAATCACGCGCATGCGCTCCAGGCTTTCAGCGCCGCTGGAGAGCATGGGCTTGTCTTCGCGCAGGCATTGCACGAAATGGCGCAACTCGTTTTTGTAGGAAAGTTTGTAACGATACGTGGGCGTTTCATCCAATTGCGGCGTGATATTGACCAGGCCTTCTTTCATGGCTTTAATCACGCGCAACGGATTGAGCACGGCGCCGCCTTTCGTGCCGTAAAC
>CAYNDW010000327.1:0-6977 GCA_964395375.1 uncultured Cytophagia bacterium | reverse complement strand
AACTGAAGTGTAGCTTTTGAAAGGTAGCGCAAGGGCGCACATGATTTCTATAGTGATCTTTGGCCTCAAGAACACCCCCCTAACCCCCCTCAAGGGGGGAATACGTTGTGCAAATTTCTTTAGCTTGACACGTATGGACTTTAGTCGGCTTGCATCTCTTAGCCTGATGCTTACAGCATCAGGCGATGGCAGGCGAGATCATCCGTGCAAAATTCAGGTACTATAAAAACCAAACGGCAGAGAAGATTTCGGCGTTTCTTCTCTGCCGTTTGTGGTTAACGCGGGTTATTTTCGTTAAGACTGAGATCGTATCGCGCATTCAAGGCGCGGGCCTAACTCTTGGTAACATGAATGTTGCGGTACGGGAGAACTGCTCGGCTTAATTCAACACCGCGCTTTCAGCCAAGCTCATTTCTTCTTCGTCCGTTTCTTCTGGTTCGCGGCTCCATTTGTCGCGCGCCGCGGAAGCCAGGCGAAAAAACACGAAGCCAAAGATTCCCAATCCGGCCCAAACATAACCGGCTTGCAGCGTGTCGCTCTGCTCGTCGTTTAAGCTCACTTCGCCGTTGCTCCCGATATGAAACGCTCTCGTGCTCGTGGCGGGCGCGCCGCCTTTGCTCAGTGCGATAAAATCAAAGGGGAGTCTTTGCTCGCCGTTGATAAACGCGCCCTCATGCCGGCAATCCTGTTGCAATTCCATGAAGAGCGCATTGTTCACTTGCACCTGTTCCGGCTGGCGCAGCATGGCATACCAATGATAAATATAAAAACGATCGGGCAACGCCGAGGGCACGGCAGGCGAGCGAAATGCGAAATAGGTGCTGTCGGCTTGCAGCTTCTTGCCTTCCGCGGCAAGCGCAACATTCGCGGCAAAGTAAGCCAGAATCTCGTTGCGGCTTTGGGAAAGCTCGCCCTCGTCCAAACGATGATCGACGTTGCGATCACAACTCGGCATCGCCGCCAACAAGGCATGCGGCGAAATCTCGGATTCCAACCAGACGCCGCCCTTGGCCAGACGCACTTTGGTTTTCGTATCAAACTTCGATTCCGCTTCTGTCGCATTCGCCCAAACGCTCCCGCACAACATGATCGCCAAACAAAGCGCGTTGCTACTCATTGAAAATCTCATTGCAAAACCTCTCTTAGTCACATTTATGTTCAGATAAAAAATGCTGGATGAAAAATCAGATGCCTACTCTTTCGCAAAGGCGGTGCCAGTGCGCCGCGATCAAGCCTCATGCAGCGAAGCGCAACCGGCGTTGAGCACTCGCGTTGCTTGGCAACTTTTGATTTAGGCTGTTAGCGGGACGTGATTAAAAAATTTCAGCCGCGGCCCAATGCGCGCGCCGCGATTGCCGCTCGCAATATCGCCGGCGCGTGCGTCGCTTCCTGTGGGAAAATTTTTCCCATACGAAGTAAAAATTTTTCTCAGAACGAGACTTGCCAACTTAATGCAGGCACCAGGTGGGCGCCGTCCGTGGAAGGCATGAGACTGACACGAGGTTGGGGCTGATTCGGCATCAGCGTAAGCGCATCGAAGAAAGAATAAAGCCAGATCCCGGAAGTTAACAATGCGGCGCCATTGCGCGCGCGATTGAGCATATTGTATCGGCTGTACGTGGATACGGCCCGCGCAATGGTTTGCGCCGACAAATAATTTTTATGCGCCGCTTCCCGGCGCAAATGCAACGCTCCGGTCGCGATCAATCCCGCCCCGGCCGCAACCATCATGGCGCGGCCTTTTTTCTTTTGCTCTTTCGCCATCTGCCCCAAACCGGGAAACAGCAACGACCGCAACGCCGCTTGCGGACGAGGGTCGGGCACGATCAAGTAGCGCATATCCGTGCGCGCGTGCCCGTTACCGGCTGGTAGGTTATCCTTCACCTCCTGCAAGAACTGCTGAATCTTGGGCGAAACATAAAGCGAATCCAATCGCAAAGTCGGATTGAGCGAGAGCGCGGCTTCGAATTGCGCTTTCGCATCAAAAAAACTGCCTTCCGAATAAGCGATGATGCCGAGCACTTGATGAATCTCCACCACATTTTGTGGAGAAAGCGCGCGCCATTCCAACAACGCACGCTCGCCGGCCGTCTTCGCCGCAATGTAGTTGAGTTGCTGAAAGGCCAAACGCATTTCCGCAAACGGCGTGTCGAGGCTTTGCGCCCAAACGAGCGGAATTGCACAGGAAGTGGCGATAATAAAAATGAGTTTTTTGAAGCTTCGCATCCGCGCGCAGGCCATGAATGAGAGCTCGTTGTCGGGAATTGTGTTCGTGGCTCTAATCCTCCGGTTCCATATTAAGTAGACGCGAACCGGAAGAGATGCGGATTTTGTTAGCTGCGAGTTACAAACTTGCAGCAACGCGGGAAGGGGTGATTTTTCCAGGTTTCAAGCTGGAAAAAATACTGGTGAGGGAACAGCGCAAAGCGGAAGGCTAAACTTTTTTCCGTTTGATCAGCGTAATCTCCGTGCCGCCTTTGGCAAAATCAAAGCGGATCTCGTCCATGAGCGAGCGCACGATGAAAATGCCGCGCCCGTTTTCGCGTAACAGGTTTTCCGGATCGAGCGGATTGCTCAATGTATCGGGGTTAAAGCCCACGCCTTCGTCGCGAATGACGACGCAAATCTCGCCGTCATGCACGTCGATATTGAGATGCACCTGTTTGTTGGGATCGCGCTTATTGCCGTGAATGATGGCATTGTTGCCGACCTCCGTCACCGCAATCGCAAGGCTGTCGCGCTCTTCTTCCGACAAGCCCGCGAGCACGGCGGAACGTTCGGCCATGCTTTCGATTTCTTGCAGCAGGTTGGGGCGATTACTGGGAGCTACTAGAGAGAAAGTTGTGGCATTTTCGTGTGCCATACTCGTCTTTCCTCAATCGTTCGTTCCGGGCCGCTCGATTATCACGCCTATAGTATTTGTTGCGGGCGCAACATAGCACCTTTATCGTTTTTATGCAAGGGCGATCATGCCGGAGGAGGAAGAAGATTGGCGGGGTATTGGAGCGATGGAGTCTCGGCGTCATCGGGTTTCGCACTCCGCACTCAACCGCTTCCTCACTCCTCCGCGCAAGCCTTCCTCATTCCAAACCAAGTTCCCGGCGATAGTGCAAATCATCATTGCCGTGCAGCGACCAATACGGCAGCCGCAAAGTTTTTTGAATCTCGCCTTTGCCGCCGTCGCTTGAAGTCCATTTGAGTATGCGATGCGGATAGGCTTTTTCCACCCAATACTTCTCTTGCCGCGCGCCGACTTGCCACGTCCAGCGCCAGGTTGCCGCGCTTCCTTCCGCAAGTTTTAAGGCCTCGCCTTCTTCTTTCATAATCCAACCGGATTGAAATTCAACATTCTGATGTGCGACGCGCAAAACCCACGCGCTCGGCAAAATTTGCAGCTCGCGGCGTTGGCCTGCGGGCAGCACTTCGCTTTGCAGCTCGCGAATCCAAATCAAAAAGTTGTCTTCGAACGCGGCATTCGCCGGCAGCGCGAGATTGCGCTTTTGTTCGCCCTCGCTTTGAAAATAGCTGTGCACGGTAAGCTCGACTTGCTCGCGTTGCGGGACGAGCATTTGAAACACATGCCCGCACCACTCTTGCGCAGAGAAAGAAATCTTGAGCGGTTGAAGCGGCGACCGGCCAAACTCCGAAGTCACCGCGCTGAAAGTCGAAGTGAGCAGCGAGTAATCATATATGCCGGTCTTGAATTTCACCACATGATTGAGTTTGAGCACGGGCACACGATCTGATTGCGGAATCGCCTCCGACTCCACTTTGATGCGCGTCGTGCGTGAAATGTCTTCCGTCACAAAAACCAAAACCGCATGCCCCTCGCGCAGCTCGCCGTAACGCGCAACCGTAACTTTGTACGAAGACAACTCGCCTTTACCGTCGCCCCACCATGACCAAAAATCTTGCGCGCGCAGCGGAAGGCTGCTCATCGCAATCAAACAGCACGTCATCAACAATCTCATACGAGTCAACATAAGCGCTCCTTGTCATGAAAAGCATTTTTTGTTTTAATGACCGCCTTCACACTTTGTCATTCAGAAGGAATCTTTTTTAGTGCTGGAGAGCAACGCCTGTGCTTAAAAAGATTCCTTCTGAATGACACGATGAGAAGAGGGGCACAGAATCAGATTTAGAAGAGTTCAAAAATCGACCGCGCCACGGCATTGCCCAACGCGCCGTCATGAAAGCGATGCAGATATTCTTCCACCTCGAAGAGATGCTTCGTTTGCGGCTGCGCGCTCCGATCAATCAAAAACTTCAACTCCTCAAGCTCGCGCGACCAGCATGCGCCGTTAAAAAACTCCGCGCCGGCGAATTGCGTTTTGTAAAGCGCGTTGCGCGAGTAGCAACTTCCCAAATAGAGGTGTTCGAAGCTTTGCTCGGCGAACAAGCTCACGGCAGAAGTCATCATAAACATGCCGAGATTTTGCGCGGCATAGTCGAGGTCGTAGAAAGAGTAGTAATATTGCGCCGCGCGCTTGGGCTGCAAGAACATCGTGACGCATCCAATTTCGCGCTTCGTCTGTTTATCGGAAAAAAGAAGAAGGTGCGAAGTGATCGCCGAACTAAAGAGATTATCCAAACGTGCTGGCGTCATCATTTCTTGCCCAAACTTGCTCGCGGCATAGCTCAAACAAAACTCTCGCCGCGCCGGCGTGAAATCAAACTGCGCTCGCGGCACAAGCTCGAAAGCAAAGCCCTCGCCTTTGCGCAAGATGCGGCGGTTTTCAGAGGAAGGTTTGAAATCCGCAAGCGCGACGCGCAAGCTGCGGCAGAGATAGAAGCGGTCGAGATTTTTGGAAGACGGCAAAAAGCCGCGGGCGAAAAAATCCGCGGGCGTTTCGCCGGTTTCGGGAAACGCCCAAATCGCGTAGGGGAAAATATAGTTCTTATAATCCGGCAGCGTTTCAGAGAAGAGTAGTTTCATGCAACCAACGCTCGCAGTTCATCCAAGTACTTTTTCATCACCGCAAAACCGCCTTCCCAAAACGCGGGCTGGCGCAAATCGAAACCCATGCTCGCCACGAGTTGCTCCGGCGCTTGCGAACCGCCGGCTTCCAACATCTCAACATAACGCGCCACGAAAGGCCGGCCTTCTTCTTGATAGCGATTAAACAAGGCGAGTACTTGCAGCGCGCCGAAGGTGTAGGCATAACAGTAAAAACGGGTGTGAATAAAGTGCGGAATCGCGGCCCAATACCACTGCTGTTCGGGCAGGAAGTCCACGGCATTGCCATACATCGCGCTGCGTTGCCGCGTCCACATTTCGCAAAGCTGCGGCGTGGCTAAACGTTCTTTCGCGCCGGCTTGATGCGCTTCGATTTCAAACAACGTGTAATAGTTTTGCGTGTGAATCGTCGCGAACAAATCTTCCAGCTTGCCGGTGAGAATGGCAATGCGCAAGTCGCGGTCGCGCACCTCGGCGAGCAGCTTGCGCGTCAACAACATTTCGGCAAAGACCGAGGCGGTTTCCGCGGCAACGAGCGGCGGTTGATAGTTGAGCAGCGTTTGTTTTTTGCCCGAACAAAAATCATGCACGGCATGGCCCAGCTCGTGCGCGAGCGTGTAGACATTGTCGATGTCGTCATTGTAGCTCATGAGCACATAGGGATGATGCTGGGGCAAAGCGCCGTGGCAATACGCGCCGCCGCGTTTGTTGCGCCGCACCTCGGCGTCGATCCAACGTCGATCGAACATTTGCCGCGCATAATCGGCCAACTCGGAGGAAAAACTTGCAAACGCTTCGAGCACGAGTCTCTTGCCTTCCTCGAAAGGAACCGTCTCGCGCTTGTCGCTCACCGGCGCGATGAGATCGCAGCCGCGAACTTTGGGGATATTGAGCAGCTTGGCTTTCAGCGCGTAATAATCCTGCGCCAGATGATTGTGCGCGCTCGTGACCTGCATCATCGTGTCCACAATCTCCGGCGCGACGCGGTTGCGCAAATGCGCGGGCGCTATCGGGCTGTGATAGCCGCGCATTTCCATTTCGAGCGCATGGTCTTTCACAATCGCATTGAACACGTTGCCAAAGATGATCGCGTTCTCGCCATAACGTCCGTCATAGGCGCGTTTCGCGCGCGCGCGCAAGTCCGCGTCCGGCTGGCGCAGCAAGTTGCGCACTTCTTCCGCGGTGAGCATCATCTGTTCGCCCTGCACTTCAATCTGCCACGTGAACGAAGAGGAGTATTCATCAAAAAAATTGACGAGCGTATGTTTGCCCGTCAAATCTTTTTTGTTGATGATCTGTTCTTCCTTTTCCGAAAGCGTGTACGGCGTGAAGAGGCGCACGCCCGCGAGATAATGGCGATACGCTTGGAGCGCGGCGTCTTGGCACAAGTCCGCGAATTTCTCCGCCGCGATCTGCTGCACTTCCAACTCGAAGAAGAGCACGAGATTCTGCACGCGCGCCATGGCCTCTTGCGATTTGGAGTAGAGCGCCTTGCATTGATCGTCCGCGGTATTGGAAGAAAACGCAAGATAGGCATAAACCTCGGGCCGCATCACGAGGCCGTAAATCTCCTCCAATCGCAGAATCGCATGGTGCAGCGTTTGCGCCGTGAGCGCGGCCTCCGTGATCTTACCGTGATAGGTTTGATTGAAGCTTTCCGCCTTTTGCACGGCGCGTTGAATGTCGTGCGCGATGCGCGCGTCTTCCGGCGCGCTATACAGATCGGTGATATCCCAACACACGCCGCCGGCTTTGAGTGTGGATTGTTCCACTTATTGCGCCCTTCCAGTTCATTGAAGTCAATAGCTGAGATTTATTTTGAAAGCGCGTTCCCTTTTGCACACACGGATCAACAACACACGCCGTAAAGCTTTTCCGGGTGCGTTTTTGATCCGTGTGTTTAACCCAATGGTTCGACTTTCTGTTGCAATGTAGCCAACACGCCGCTTGCATGCAAGATCGAAAAAGCTCTTGCATTCCCCTCCGGCGCTTTCTATTTTTTTGCATGGCCATTCCGCAA
>CAYNDW010000326.1:0-6992 GCA_964395375.1 uncultured Cytophagia bacterium | reverse complement strand
GTCGTGTGCTGTTATGGCCGCCAAAAGGAGGTCGTGGAGCTTAAGCTGTGGTATGGCGCGCAGCGTTATGCCGCGGGCTTGTCGCAATTGGCGCGCTATCTCGACCGCGAAAAACTTGCTCGCGGCTATCTCTTCGTCTTCGACCGCCGCGAGAACATGGAGCGTGAGTATAGTTTCTCTGAGCACGTTGTTGCGGGGAAAAAAATTCTAGCGTGGGTGGTGTGAGTTGCTCGTGGATAGGTGATCGTGGATTGAGGATAGTGGCTAGCGCATCGTAATTGGGCGCGACTCGCACTTCACCATCCACAATCTACGATACACGATCTTCAATTCTCAACATAGCCGTCAAACTAAATTCGAACCCAATGCCCTCATCTCCTCAAATCGTCATCTCACATCTCACCGTGCGTTATGGCGTCAAGCAAGCGCTGAACGATCTTTCGTTGGAAATTTATCGCAACGAGATCTTCGGCATCATCGGGCCGGCGCAATCGGGCAAGACCACGCTGTTGCGCGCCATCAATCGCACACTGGAGTTCACGCCGAATGCGACCTTGCAAGGCCGCATCACCATCGACGGCGAAGATATCAAACAAATGAAAAACGTGTATGAGCTGCGCCGCAAGATCGGCATGGTTGCGCCGCTCCCGGTCGGCTTGCCGCTCTCCATTTACGACAACGTTGCTTTCGCGCCGCGCATGGCCGGCATGCGCGGCAAACGTGAGTTGGATGAACTCGTCGAGCGTTGTCTTACGCAAGCCGCATTGTGGGAAGAAGTCAAAGATCGTTTGGACAGCCTCGGCACAAAACTTTCCGGCGGACAACAACAACGTTTGACCATCGCGCGCGCGCTTTCCCATCAACCTGAAATTTTATGCCTCGACGAATTTTCCATCGCCATCGATCCGGTGACGACCATGCGCATCGAAGACGTGTTGAAAGAGTTGCGCAAGAACATGACGATCATTCTCGTGACCAATCTCGTGCAGCAAGCGCGGCGCTTGGCGAATCGCACGGCCTTCCTCTTCAACGGGGATGTCATCGAAGTCGATAGCACGGAAAAAGTATTTTCGGACAACCCCAACTCGCGCAAAACCTATGAATACGTCAATGGAATCTTCGGATGAGTGAGAGCCAGACTTATAGTATTACCACTGACAATCTCAATTTGTGGTACGGCAAATTTCAAGCGCTGAAAAACGTGACGTTGCACTTCCGCCACGGCTTGATCACGGGCTTAATCGGGCCTTCGGGCTGCGGCAAGACCACGCTCTTGCGCTGCTTCAATCGCGTGAACGAGCGCTACGGCAACGTCAAAACCACGGGCGAGATTCGCATTCACGACAAGAACATTTACGATGAAGACGTCTCGCTGCCGGAGCTGCGCAAGAGCGTGGGCATGGTCTTTCAACGTCCGAACCCGATACCCATTTCGGTTTATGAAAACGTCGTGTTCGGCCTCCGCATTCATAATCCCATGAGCGCGCTAAAAAAATCCGAGATGGATGACGTGGTGGAGCAGGCACTGCGCGAAGTCATGTTGTGGCAAGATTTAAAAGACAAGCTGCACACGAAAGCCACGAGCTTGCAGCTTGAGCAACAACAAAAGCTCTGCATCGCGCGCCTCTTGCCGCTCAAGCCCGAAGTGATTTTGATGGACGAGCCGTGTTCCGCGCTCGACGCGGAAGCCACGCGCGCGATCGAAGAATTGATGTTGACGTTAGAAGGCCGCTACACGATCGTCATCGTCACGCACAACATGGCGCAAGCGCGGCGCGTAAGCCACGAATGCGTGTTCATGCTGCTCGGCGAAATCATGGAGCACAGCCGCACCGAAGACTTGTTCATCACGCCGCGCAACCCCAAAACCGCGGAGTATATCGAGGGCAGATACGGATGATACATTTTTCAATTTTGGCTCATCGCACCATCACATACGCCTTGCATTACGGAGAACCGGCGCTTCCACAGTTACGGTGAGCAGCACTACTCATATTTTAATCGAGGACCATGAACCATGAAAAAAACATTTTCCATTTTGCCGCTGGCTTTTGCGCTATTGCTTTTCGTGTCGTGTTACCACGCCCGTATCGAAACGGGCTTGCCGCCTTCCAGCCAAGTTGTGGAAAAGACCTTTGCCGCCAGTTGGATCTACGGACTGGTGCCGCCCAACACACTCGCCGTTGCCAAAGACTGCGGCAAAGGCGTCGCGATCGTCGAAACCGAACTGAGTTTTGTGAATCAGTTGGTCGGCGCGCTGACGCTCGGCATCTATACGCCCATGCACATCAAAGTAACTTGCGCTTCCAGTACCACCATGGGTGCGTTAGATAGCAATGAAGAAAATCTTATCGTAGCAAACTCCGCTTCGGAACAAGAAGTGCTGAACGCTTTTGCCCTCGCTGCGGATAAAGCCGTGGCGAGCAAGCAGCGCGTGTATGTGAGCTTTAAATAAATTCGCCCGTGTGTCATTGGCATTGCATACCAAGCATGATTCGTTGCTTCGAAGCGCAAGCTTGCACCAAAGGAGCGCTTAGGGTTTTCATGAGGCATAACTGCGCCGGTTCTCCCATGTTCAGCCGAGAGCAGAAGTCGAATCTTGCTTGCCGCGCAAAAGCCTTGTGCCGCCAACGAGTTTGCGAATCCAGGGATCATGCACATGACGGAAATCTGCTTAATCAGCGGCGGCGCCATCTTCGGCGTGCTCGGGTTGCTGCATGCGTTCTATACTTTGCTCGACACGAAACGCCCGCGCCGATTAGCGCCCGATAATCCCCAAGTGCTTGCAAGCATGTCGTCTTCGTTCGTGCGGCTTTCGCGCGGCGGCTCAACGATGTGGCGCGCTTGGCTTGGTTTTAATTTTAGCCACAGCCTGGGCGCGATTTTGTTTTGTTTCATGTGCATTTTCCTCGCGTTGCACCTCCCCACTCTCGCGCTGCCCAAAGCGGCGCTCCTCCTTCCCGTAGCCGTCGGATTAATTTACTTCTGGCTTGCTATCCTTTATTGGTTTTATATTCCCGCAACCGGCATCGCGCTGGGGACCATTTGTTTGTTCATTGCCTGGCTGGTTTATTGAGCAAACGATGGCGATAATTCGTAACGCTCAAGGAGCATTGAAAAATCCAACGGAGTTTGATATGCAAACGTTTTCGGTTGAAGTTGCGAACGATGCTCTCATCCTTCCCGTAGAGCTTATCGAACAATTAGGCTGGCGTGAGAGCACGAAAATTCTCATTCAAAAGCACAATGGCACGGTCGCCATTCGACCCAAAGTATTGACCGCCGATGAAATTGCCGACCGTGCCTGCGTCTACTTGATCAAACACGTGGGCGATGCGACTGCCGTTAAGTTGCCGGTTCGGGAGGGCGGCAATTGGCGCGTCGAAGTGGTGCTATCCTATCGACCGGAGACTATCGGCTTTTTGACCTTTTCATCCGATGGCCGTTTGATCGAAAGCGAGTCCGATAGCCCGGCGAAACTTAAAGGTATTGAAAGGAGATAAACAGCATGGAAACCGTCACGATCTAACTTAAAGATGATGCGCTCGTGCTTCCGCCCGAAGTTGGAAAGCAATTGGGTTGGATGCCAGGCACTAAGCTTTTCGTTGAAACGCAAGAGCACGATCTTTACGTGCGCCGGCAAGAATTGAGCGCCAAAGAAATCGCCAGATTGGCTCGTATTCATTTAGCCGAACACGTAGGCAATGCAACCGACGTTAAAACCCCCGTCCGAACTAATGGCAAGTGGCGGGTTGAAGCGGTATTGTCATATCGCCCTCAAACGATCGGCTATGTGACCTTCAACGCGGAGGGAGAGCTAATTGAGGAAGAATCGGATAGCCCTGCAAAACTGCGAGGACTTACTGATGCAGATTGAGCTTCCGCATCTTTCTCAAGAAACAGATTATTCCTGTGTTCCGGCTTGTATTCGCATTGTTCTGCAACATTTGGGACACGCGCACGCTGAATTGGAAATATGCGAGGCGTGTAAAACTTCTGATCGTGGTACAAGCCAAAACCAAGCCGTTGCAGGAATTGACAAATTGGGCTTTGACGTGTCGAAGCTCAAAGGCAAGCCATTCGATGTTATCGCTCAACTCCTTCACGAAGGAACGCCAGTAATCGTTATGCTCGATGTTCATCAGTTGCCCTACGCAAAAGACAAAGCGGGTCTTCATGCAGTCGTTGTTAATGGCTTTGATGGTCATCACGTTTCATTTATTGATCCGGCTCGCGCCGAAGAAATTGAGCTTCCGCTAGACACATTTCTCAGAGCTTGGCAAGAATGTGGCAGTCTTGGTCTAGCGATTAAACCGTGAAAGCATGTGAATACGTCTATTACGGACGTGGCAATCATGCACTTGTATTACTGCATGTGAACCCTGTGATTAGTTATTGATGCTCCATTGCTTTTTGACCAATTGACTGCTTTTCCTTGTTGGCTCCTTATCCTTTTTGACTCACACCATGCTCACCCAACTCTTCATCAACGGCAAATGGGAAAACGCCGCGAGCGGCAAAACTTTCCCGACCACGAATCCTGCTACCACCGAAATCATTGCCCACATCGCCGAAGGCGGCGCGGATGATATTGATCGCGCCGTGAACGCCGCGCGCGCGGCGCTCGAAGGCCCGTGGGGAAAAATGAACGCTTCCGAGCGCGGCCGCATCATTTGGAAAATGGGCGAACGCATTCTCGCGCGCGCCGAGGAGCTTGCCAAACTTGAAACGATGGACAACGGCAAAACCATCACCGAGTCGAGCAAGATCGATATTCCCTACGCCGCGGATTTGTATTTCTACTATGGCGGCGCGGCCTCGAAACTCGAAGGCCACACCATTCCCGTGAATGGCCCGTACTTCTGCTACACGCTGCGCGAGCCGCTTGGCGTCGTCGGCCTCATCGTGCCGTGGAATTTTCCGCTGCTGCTCGCTTCGCGCAAAGTGGCCGCAGCATTGGCCGCAGGCAACACGCTCATCTTGAAGCCCGCGGCGCAAACTCCACTCACTGCAATTGCGCTCGCTGAAATCGGAATGGAAGCGGGCCTGCCTCCCGGCGTGCTCAATGTTGTGCCCGGCCACGGCGCAACTGCCGGTGCAGCACTGGTGAAACATCCCGGCGTTGACGGCATCGCACTCACGGGCGGCACATCAACGGGCCAACAACTCATGCGCGATGCTTCAATGACAGTGAAGAAGCTGCATCTTGAACTCGGCGGCAAATCGCCGAACATTGTGTTCGCCGACTCCGACCTCGAAGCCGCGGCGCGCCAAGCGCTCATGGGAATTTTTTATAACAAAGGCGAAGTGTGCACTGCCGGCTCGCGTTTGTTTGTGGAAAAATCAATCTATGACAGCTTCATGGAAAAAGTAGTTGAGCGCGCGAAGAAGATGCAGCCCGGCGATCCCATGGATCCGAAAGCGCGGCTCGGTGCGCTCGTTTCCGAAGCGCAGCTTGCGAATGTGCAGAAGTATGTTGCGATTGGCGAGAAAGAAGGCGCGCGTTTGCTCGTGGGTGGAAGACAACCGGAGCCGATGCCCGGCAAAGGATATTTTTATCAACCCACCATCTTCGACAACGTGCAGCCGAACTCGACTATTGCGCAAGAAGAAATCTTCGGCCCGGTGCTCGCGGCCTTGCAATTCAGCGATGCGGATGAGTTGGTGAAGCTCGCGAACAACACGATGTACGGCCTCGCTGCGGCGATTTGGACGAAGGACATCAAGAAAGCGCATCGTCTCGCGAAAGAGATCAAAGCCGGCACGGTGTGGATCAACACCTATAACAACTACGATGCGGCAATGCCCTACGGCGGTTTCAAACAAAGCGGCTTCGGCGTGGAAAGCGGCATGGCCGCGTTCGAGTTTTATTCCAAGAGCAAAAGCGTGTGGGTGGATTTAAGCTGAGAGAAAGTGGCGATGCGAATCGAAGCGGAAGATTATTTGGAAGCGGCGAAAGATCGTTTGACCGACGCTCATAGGCTTTACTCAATTGAGCGGTACGCTTTTTCTCTCTATGCTGCCGGTCTTTCGGTCGAATCAATCCTGCGCGCGTACCGAGCTTATGTGAACCCGGAGTTTGATGAACGACACGATCTGCAACGCTTGCTCACAGCAAGCGCTTTCAGAAATTTCGTGACCAGCGAAGAGTATGAGAAAATCAAAAGCGCTTTGGGCATTGTCCATCCTCTCTGGCAAAACACTTATCGTTTCGCCTCAGAAGGTCGTGTGAAGCGGCATTTAATAATGCTCAAGCGTGATCGCGGTATTCGCGGAGATTTTGTCAAAGAAAATTGTCGCATAGTTATTAAGGCCGCCGCCGGTATCCTTAAAATTGGAGTATCAAAATGGCCACACCCATGATGCGCATCAAAAAGGTGATTGAGGAAAAATTGCGTCCGCAAGGCGTTAAACTCAGCCGCATGAGAGGCGGTAGAATCTATGGGTGGGTGATCTCGGAAGCGTTTGAGGGTGTTTCAGAAGTTGATCGTTTCCAAAAAATTTGGAAGCCGCTAGATCGTCATCTTGCATCGAAAGATCATGCACAGATTTCGATACTTTTTGGCGTTACGCCGAGCGAGCACACAAAACTGTTTGAGAAGACGCCGCGTCCAAGCCTCAACAATCATCGCTATAGCAGTCACAAGCTAGCCGGCCTCATGAGGCGCGCCAGGAAAGCATTGGCGCAGGAGTATGCTCTCGGCGAGATCGAGCTCAGGCGCACCGACACCGGCAGGATTGCGGGACAAATCACCTCGCGCTCTTTTGCTCGACAAGATGAGCACAAACGGCTTGATCGCATTCGTAAACTTCTCGAAGAGAATTTGACCGCCGAAGATCTCGAACACGTTGGCGTGATTTGGCTGCTGACGCCGCGCGAACGCAAAATTCTTATTGACGAGGAAGATTAACATTTGAAAGCTGCGCACGCCCATTAATGTCGAGGTGAATATGGCATTTGACCCCGCTGCTGCAATTCAAGACCTGCTGAT
>CAYNDW010000325.1:0-7015 GCA_964395375.1 uncultured Cytophagia bacterium | reverse complement strand
AATCGCACCACTTTTTCATTGTCATTCTGGAAGAACCTTCTCTAGTTCTGGAGACACATTCTACTTTTGAAAGGCATTGCAAGCGCGAGGGAAGTTTCTTCCAGAATGACAGTTCAGAGTCATAGGCAAAATCCCACAACGGAAAGAATGCTTATTGTGTCCCGACTTCTCTCTTGACTTTTTCTCCTCTTCGCTTAAATTGCGCCCACACTCACCGCTACGCGCACCAATAAAATCCAACAATCAACATCGTGATCTTTTTCAAACGAGGAACAAACCATGCCCAAGATGCTGATGACCATCGAGCGGCACATCATCGAGCAGCAAAAGCATTTTCCGAAAGCCACGGGCGAGTTTTCGGCGCTGCTTTATGACATGGCGTTTGCCGCTAAAGTCATTTCGCGGGAAGTGCGGCGCGCGGGCTTGGTGGATATTCTCGGCTTCACCGGCTCGGAAAATATCCAGGGCGAAATGGTGCGCAAGCTGGATGAATATGCCGACGACGTGATCTTTCGCGCGATGGATCACACCGGCCGATTGTGTTGCATGGCGAGCGAAGAACGCGATGACTTGATTGCGATCCCCGAGCAGTTCGAATGCGGGCATTATGTTTTGCTTTACGATCCTCTGGACGGCTCTTCGAATATCGATGCGAACGTGAGTATTGGAACGATTTTCTCGATCCATCGCCGGGTGAGCAAAGAGGGCCGGGGCACGTTGGAAGATGCGGTGCAAAGAGGCGACAAGCAAGTGGGCGCGGGCTACGTGCTCTATGGCTCTTCCACGATTCTCGTTTATACCGCGGGCCAGGGCGTGCACGGCTTCACGCTCGATCCGACTTTGGGCGAGTTTCTGCTTTCGCATGAAAACATTCAAATCCCCAAACGCGGAAAAATTTATAGCACGAACGAGGGCAACTCCGTGAATTGGACGCCGGGCATGCAGAATTATATCAATCATGTGAAAGCGAACGACCAGGCCACGAATCGTCCGTACTCCGCGCGTTACATCGGCTCGCTGGTTTCGGATTTTCATCGCAATCTTTTATACGGCGGCATTTTTCTTTATCCCGAGGACAAAAAGAATCCGAGCGGCAAATTGCGTTTGCTGTATGAAGCAAACCCGCTGGCATTTATTGCCGAGCAAGCGGGCGGCGCGGCGAGCGACGGAGCGCAGCGGATTATGCGTTTGCAACCCTCGGCGTTGCACCAGCGCACGCCCTTGCTTATCGGCTCGGCGGACGACGTGCAGGAAGCCGTGCGCTTTCTCGCGCAACAAAGTACTTGACTCGTTTAAAAAAAATCTATACCCTAAAGCGCAGAATAAATCCATTCGCAGTACGGTTGTGAACCAAAAAGGAAAGGGGAGTATCATGGCTTCGCGCGGACTCAATAAAGTAATGTTGATCGGGCACGTCGGCAAAGACCCCGAGCTTAAGTATACTCCCGGCAACGTTGCGATTGCAACTTTCAGCGTTGCCACCACGGAGTCTTACAAAGACAAAACCGGCAGCGTGCAAGAACGCACGGATTGGCATCGTATCGTCACGTTCAATCGCACCGCCGAAGTAATGGGTGAGTATCTTAAAAAGGGGCAACTAGTCTATGTTGAAGGCCGATTGCAACAGCGTTCGTGGGACGACGACAAGGGCCAGAAACGCTACATTACCGAGATCGTAGCGCTGAGCGTGCAATTCCTCGGCAAAAAATCGGAGAGCGGGGGCGGCAGCGGTTCGGCCGATATTCCGCCTCCCGGCGATGACTTTATTCCGCCGGCGAGCGGCGCCGGCCCCAGCGAAGAAGACCTTCCTTTTTGAGCGAGACCTGATCAAATGTGTTAGGAATAGTTCTAAGAATCCGAGTCCCACTAGGCTCGGATTTTTTTTACTCATTTCACCGAACGCTCCTTCTTTGAAGCGCGCATCATATGACCCCCGACTTAGCAACACTAATCGCCGCCGCCCATCACGCCAAGACCTTGGCGTGCGCGCCGTACTCGCACTTTCGCGTCGGCGCCGCGTTGCTCGCCGCCTCCGGAAAAATTTATTCCGGCTGCAATGTCGAATCAAGCTCGTTCGGTTTAACTTGTTGCGCCGAACGGGTGGCACTCTTCAAGGCCTTATCCGAAGGCGAGCACGCGTTCGAGCGCATCGTGGTGAGCGCCGACACCGAAGAATTGTGTTCGCCCTGCGGCGCATGCCGCCAAGTGCTGTGGGATTATGCCAGAAATATCGAAGTCATTTTAGCCAATGCTAAGGGCGCGACCCGAACCTTCAACTTGCGCGAACTGTTGCCCGAGGCGTTTGATGATCGTTTGCTAAATCGGGAGTAGAAATTTGAGAAAGCGCGGCATCTTGATGGGGCTTGCGGGCGGTTCGGGTTCCGGCAAAACCATGGTAACCCAACGTCTCATTAGTCAGCTCGGCTCCGATCGCGTCATCGTGGTCGAACAAGATTCCTACTATAAAAATCTCAGCCATCTGCCGTTCGAGCAGCGCGCCGCGCAAAACTTCGATCATCCCGACGCGATTGATTCCGAGTTGCTCGTGCAGCATATCGAGGAATTGCTGCGCGGCCATGCCATCGAAATCCCGATTTACGACTTCACCAAACACTTGCGGCGCATCGAAACGCGCAGCACCGGCCCGCACGACGTGATCATCCTCGAAGGCATTTTGATTTTAGACAATCCGCAATTGCGGGAGTTGATGGATATCAAGGTCTATGTGGATACCGATCCCGATTTGCGTTTTCTGCGGCGGCTGCGGCGCGACATCAAAGAGCGCGGGCGTTCGATGGAATCCGTGATGGAGCAATATGAAAACAGCGTGCGCCCCATGCACTTGCAATTCGTCGAACCTTCCAAGCGCTACGCGGATTTGATCATTCCCGAGGGCGGATTCAATCTCGTCGCGATTGATCTTTTGCGCACGAAGATTGAAGCGCTCTTGCGCGAGTTGAAATAAGTATCGTACTGCGACATTCATGTCGCGAAAATTTTCATTGCGACATGAATGTCGCGGTACGGAGCGCCCACGCCTAAACGAAAGGAGACGGCACACACCTTATGCCCACCTCGCATGCCACCGGCACCATCGAAGTCATCTGCGGCAGCATGTTCAGCGGCAAAACCGAAGAGTTGATTCGCCGCTTGCGCCGCGCGCAAATCGCCAAACAACGCGTCGCGATTTTCAAACCCGCCATCGACGACCGCTATGCGCACGACCACATCGTTTCGCACAACGAACAAAAGCTGCGCTCCGAGCCGGTGCGGCAGGCCAACGAAATTTTGGAAAAGACCCGCGATGCGCAAGTGATCGGCATCGACGAGGGGCAATTCTTCGATAATGATTTGATTGCGGTCAGCATTGCCCTGGCCAAGCGCGGCGTGCGCGTCATCATTGCCGGATTGGACATGGACTATCGCGGCGTTCCGTTCGAGCCGATGCCGCAGCTTATGGCCGTCGCAGAGCAAGTGACCAAGGCCCAAGCGATCTGCATCCAATGCGGCGAGCCGGCGACTTTTACACAACGCCTCACCTTGGCGCGCGATCGCGTGGTCGTGGGCGCAACGGAAATGTATGAAGCGCGTTGCCGCAAGTGTTATGTGCCGCCGGAAGAGTGACCACGCGTTGGAGTTGTGGCGTAGTGAATTGTTGAAAAGATAGAGAGGCAAAAAATCTTTGCGCTAAATGGATTGTTGGTATGACACACCCGATTGCCGTCCCCGCCTTTCCACGCTTAGACGCCGGCTTTCTGGCGCAAGCTCTCGTGTCGGCTCGCGCACGCGCTCCCTTCCTGCCTCGCCTCGCGTTGCTCTTGGATTCGGGCTTGGAGTTTTTCGCCGAGCAGTTGCAGAACGCTCAAATGATTTCAGCGGCAGAATTTTTCGGAGAGGCATGCTCCACGGCTCCAGCGCATTGGATTTTCGGAGAACTTGGAGGAAAGAAAATCCTTGCGGTGCCAGGGTGCAGTTCCGCGTATGAAAATTATTCCGTACCGCGGATCGGTTTTATGCTTCATCTCATCGCGGAGTTGGGCGTGCAGCGTTTGATCGTGCTCAATGCCGCGCGCGGAATCAATCCGCAGTTCGCGCCGGGGGATTTGATGTTGATTGACGATCACCTCAATATGATGTTCGTTAATCCGCTTCGCGGTCAGCATCGTAAAGCATGGGGCGAACGCTGGCCGGATATGTCCGCGCCCTATGCACCCGTGCTGCAAAAAATCGCGTTGCACTTGGCCACGGCGGCGCGCCTCCCCTTGCGGCGCGGCGTGCTGTACGCCGTGCGCGGGCCGAGCCATGAAACCGTCGCGGAAATTCCAATGGCGCGGCGCGCCGGCGCAGATGCCGTGACCATGTCCGGCGTGCCCGAAGTTTTGGTTGCGCTTTCCCGGCGCATGCAAGTGCTCGGACTTTCGTGCCTCACGTCCATGTCCGCGGGTTTGAATCCGCACAAACGTGAGGATGCGGAACGGGCGGAAAGCGCAAATCGCAGCCGCGCAACTCTCACACAACTTTTGCAGCGCCTCATCAAACGAATTGGATGAAACATGAAACGGACCAAAGGCAGCAAACGCACGCAGCTCCTCGTGGTGGGCGATCGGGTTTTGATCGAACCCGATTCCGGTGAAGAGCGTACCGAAGTCGGATTGTATTTGCCCAAATGGGCCGTGGAAAAAGAGTCGGTGCAGAGCGGAAAAATTGTAGCCACCGGGCCGGGCACGCCCTTGCCGGATTTTAAAGAAATGGACGATGAACCCTGGCGCGCGAGCCGCCGCGAATCGCGCCACATTCCCATGCAAGCGCGCGAAGGCGACTTTGCCGTATTTCTGCGCAAGGCAGCCGTGGAAATCAAAGTCGAGGGCAAAACTTATTTGGTCGTGCCGCAAGCCGCGATTTTAATTTTGATGCGGGAAAAGAGAGGCGAGAGCGAAGAGTAACACCGGATTTTCTTATTGCACCAGTTTTTCTTTTCTCGTGTGACACCCAAACAAGATTTTTCTGTAATTCATTTTTCTGCTATGACTTTCACTCAAGCCGGCTTAACATCAGTCGAGTTATCGTTTGTCCAAAAAATCGGCATTTTCAATTCAATTCTGACGAGGTCTGAGTTTATACAGCAGATAAAGATGCCTAAAAAATGGACACTAAACCGCTCGTAAAACATTTCGCGAACTACTCACCGTTAAAAGAGGAAGAGATTCAAGAACTTGAAGCGAGGCTAACAGAACGCATCGTTAAGCGAAGACACTTCATCCTGCAGGCAGGAGAGGTGTGTAAGCACTACACCTTTGTTGTCGAGGGCTGCTTGAAGATGTATAAAGTCGACGCAAAAGGAAATGAGCACAACTTACAGTTTGCTGTTGAAGACGGATGGATCGCCGACATTGGCAGCTTTCATTCGGAAGAACCAAGCGAACTCTATATTGATACTCTGGAGCAGTCAACGATTCTTCAAATTGCCAAACCCGATCTGATTTATTTTTACAGCAACTTCCCGACGTTCGATAGAAATTTCAGAGTGCTTGTTGAAAATGCTTTTATCACGCTTCAAAAAAGGGTTTTGCACAACATCAGCTCCACGGCGGAAGAAAAGTATCTGGATTTTTTGAAGACCTACCCTCATTTGATCAACAGAATTTCCAATGTTCAAATCGCCTCATTCATTGGCGTCACACCTGAATTCCTGAGTAAGGTCAGAAAAAACATTTCTCAACGCTAATCCGCCCTTAAACCAGATTAAGATTTTTTCTTAACCTGCCTTATTGGTCTCCCGCCAATTTCTGTACTATCTTTACACTGTCATCAAGATAACAACCTAAATCACTTTTTTCAAATTAGAAAAAGGAACAATCAAAATGGAAAAGAAGAAAATTGTGATTATTGGAGCGACGGGCTTGCAAGGCAAGAGCGTTGCCAATGCGCTTTTCAATCAAGGCGCTTTCCATGTCAGGGCTGTAACTCGCAACCCCGAAGCCTATTCCGGACAGGCTCACGAAGCCGTAAAAGCCGACTTGGACGATAAGGAGAGTGATTAGAAAATGAAAAAACTTGTTATCCCCGCAATCATGCTCGTCATGCTCAACGCGTGCAGCGAGAGAAAACCGGAAAACGTGAACCAAGCAAAGGAAATCGAAATCATGGAAAAGCAAGATAAACAACAAATCGAACGCCTATTGACCGAATATAAGAATTCACTCAATACCTCGAACGCCGCTCTCGCGCAAAGCTTGTATGCGAAAGATGGCGTCTTTATGCCCTCAGGAGCGCCTTCGGCAATCGGTTCTGAAAACATTCTCAAATCTTACGAATTCATCTTCGCGCAAATTCAACTGAATATTGAATTCTATATCGATGAAATTGTCGTCGATGGAGACTTTGCTTTTGCGACGACAAGCTCCAAGGGGACAACACTGATTCATGCGAATGGTCAGACCGTGCCGGAAGAGAATCGGGAGTTATTCGTTTTCGAGAAGATCGACTGCGCGTGGAAAATTGCCCGCTATATGTTTAACAAAACAATGTGAAAGAGAACATGTTGTCATTCGGCGGGAATCTTCTTAAGCAAGCGGCAGAGTCTCCAGCGCGTAAAAGGATTCCGGCTGAATGACAGGCTAACGGGAAAAGGTGTAACTTAGGTTTCGCTCGGAGGAACAACTGTCTTCCGCATTGGAAAAACCTCGGCACAGCCGAGATTGAAACTTCGTCATTCACCGCACCACGCGCATGCTCACCGCAAGCCCCATCCCCTTGCCCAATAGCGGCACGATTCCTCCCAACGCTCCCACCGCGAGATCAAAATTAAAATCTCCGGCGTGCATACCGAGGCCGACACTCGATCCGATTTTGTGAGCTCCGCCGACACTTATTCCTCCCCGCGTCGAGAGGCTCGAAGCTACATTCAACTCCACGCCTGCGCGCAACTCCGGTGTTTGCGTGACGCCATAAGCGCGTCGCAGACCTTGCAGTACGTCGGCGCTCACCACAATCTCATTCCACACGCGCGACACGC
>CAYNDW010000324.1:0-7053 GCA_964395375.1 uncultured Cytophagia bacterium | reverse complement strand
GAATGCGGTTGATCTGTCCGCATGGCTGTGGCAAGATGCAGAGGCGAGCGCGCCGGCGTTTTTTCCCGACACAACACTCATGCTCGCACCTGGAAAATATGCCGTAGTTTCTCCGCGCGGTAACCTTCCATTATTGGAAAGTGGCGCGCTTCATATTCAAATTCCCAAATGGCTCACGCTTAATAATGATGAGGAACGCATTCGCTTGTTCGATTTCAATGGTGGGAGACAGGATAGTATTCGTTTCAATTCGAATTGGGGCGGTGGCGCCGGATATTCTTTGGAGCGAATCAATCCCAACCTTGCGGCGCAGGATAGCGCCAATTGGAGCTCGTGCGTCGAGCGTTTGGGCGCGACACCGGGTCGTCAAAATTCGATTTTTACGGCAGTCTTACCCAGTGCCGCTTCGATCACTGCCGCGCCAAGTCCCTTTTCACCCGATAACGATGGTGTGGACGATTTTACGGTTGTTCAAATGAACTTGCCCGTCGCTACGGCGGTCGTGCATTTGAAGATTTATGATTTGCGCGGACGATTGATCCGCCATCTGTTGAATAGTCGCGCGGCAGGCTCGCACACAGAAGTCGTTTGGGATGGCCGCGATGAACAAGGCTGGCCGGTTGGCACCGGGCTTTATATCATTTACTTGCAGGCCTTGCGCGTGGAGCAAGGCCTTTTGCTTTCAGCGAAGACCACAGTGGTTCTATCTCGTGGCATGAATTAGGTTCTACCTGACATCTTTGCGCTTAAATTTGGCTTCTCAGAGGCTTAAAGCATGGTATAATTATTAGATGATTGGTTTAAAAGTAAATTATGAAAAAACTCCTTGCATCGCCAAAGGCAAATCTCTATTATGCTGTCCTGATTTTATTCCACTGGCGTTTTCAGCAAAGGAATGAAGTAGAAACGAAATAGTTTCTCTTCTATGGTAACAAAATTAAAGAAGCGTATTGATTGATTTAAAATATTAAGGGAGATCGCTGGTTTTTTGTTTTAAAATTCTGCACCCCATTCTCTCTGAAATTTTTATTTGCGCCCTCAAGGCGCATTTTGTTTTTAGGTGGTCGATTTTCGGTATGCTGTTTCGAAAAGTGATTGAGTCTTGCTCACCAGATAACTTCAAGTGAGAGTATATGGTACTGGTAAGCATCTATAAATGTGTAAAACGTCGAAGTGGCATGTTGCTTGCAAAAATTGGAATCGTTTTAACCCCAATCAGGCTGTACATGTGAACAAAAGATTCCCTGGCAACAACACGATTCAAGTTAATTCCGTAGGTCGAACATATATTGGAGGTAAAAATGTCAACAGAACGTCGTGGAGATTCCATTCTAAAAAGATTGCAGATCTCCCGAGTCGTCCTGTCTGTCATTTTGGTCGGTGCTTGTGCGACGGCGACGTATTTTAGTGTGAGATACTATACTCTTTCACAACAACAGAGTGCAAAGATCACTCAGTTGGAAAGAACCATGAACGAGCTATCTTCGCAAATGAATATTGATAGCATTCGGCAGTATAGTATTAAGAAAGTGATCGCGATTATTGATCTCTTCAATCCCGAAATGGAGTCGAGTCAAAAATATGAAATCGCGAACACGGTCTATGAGATGAGTTTGAAATATCGCAACCTTGATATTGACCTCATCTGCGCAACCATCACCCACGAAAGCGCCAAAACTTGGAACCCGCAAGTGGTTTCGCACGTGGGCGCCATGGGTCTTATGCAAATCATGCCGACCACCGGCATGTACCTCGCTTCTTATGAAGGCTTGAACTGGACCTCCAGCGAAGACGTGCTCTTTGATCCCGTCAATAACATTCGCCTGGGCTGCCGCTATTTGTCTTCTTTGATTGCGGAGTACAATTTAGACGGCGGGTTGGCCGCTTATAACGGTGGTCCTCGCATGGCTGCAAAATGGATCAAGCAGAATTATGCCCAAGGCATCTTGTGGGAAGAAACGGCGAATTACATTCCCTCCGTGCGCAAGATTTATGAGCAGTACCGCCTTATGACAATGTAGGAACCCTTGATACAGCTTAAAAGCCTCGCATGGCTAGGAAAGTCGTGCGAGGCTTTTTTTGTTTTAGGGAAGAAGAAAGCCGTTGGATTTGGCGCAAGCGAACCGGATGCAATTAAGGCGACGGAGCCGTCGAAACGTTGAAAAAATCAAGATTGGTTATGTCGCCTTTGGAGCTATTGCAGCACGTTTATCCAGCGAGAAATAATCTTCCGCCCAGCGCGCCACGCGGACAAAAGGCAATCCGATGAGGAAATACATTGCCGCAACCATCAGCCCGAGGCCGACGTAATCGAAATCAATGCCGGCGAGGCGTTGATACTCGAGCGTTAGTTCGACCATTGCAATTACCGACACCACCGAAGAATCCTTAATCAAAGCAATAAAATCATTCGTCACCGGCGGGATGACCAGGCGAATGGCTTGCGGAACGATGATGTATCGCAGCGCCATCCAGCGCGTCATGCCCAGCGCGAGCGCAGCTTCCATTTGGCTGCGCGGAATGGAGAGAATGCCCGCACGATAATTCTCTGCTTCATATGCGGCATAGTTTAACGCCAGCCCCGCAATCGCGGCCACAACCGGCGAGAGTTTGACCCCGATGAGTTGTGGCAGCGCGTAATAAATGAAAAGCAATTGAATCAAAAGCGGCGTGCCGCGAATGGTCTCGATGTAAACGGTTGACAAAGTGGAAAACGGTGCGGGAGCATAAAGCCGGGTAAGCGCCAAAAGCAATCCGAGCAAAACGGCGAGAATCATGGCCGCGATGGAAAGATAAATCGTCGTCCCTGCCGCGCGCGCGAGCAACGGCAAGTAGTCGTTCACGTAACGTTGCAGCTTATCACGCCAGGTGCGCTCGTGGCCGTGATCGCGCAGAAATGTCTGCCACGCGGAGGGCGGCACATTCGAAGGCTCATGGTCGTTGAATAGCTCGGCCACGCGCGGCGTCCACATGTTCCAGCGTTCATAAATCGCTCGCAGCGTGCCGTTGACGATCAGCTTGTGTAGCGCTTGATTGAGATCGTGTTGCAGAGCTTTGTTCTCCTTGCGCAGGCCAATGCCGTATGTCATCTCGCCGATGGGCGGGCCGGCGAATTTCAGCTTGGCGTTCGTCGCGCCATAGTATAACGCAATCGGATG
The DNA here is from genome assembly GCA_964395375.1 of uncultured Cytophagia bacterium. Taxonomy (GTDB): domain Bacteria; phylum Zhuqueibacterota; class Zhuqueibacteria; order Zhuqueibacterales; family Zhuqueibacteraceae; genus JABWAN01. Next base: position 3,895 of record CAYNDW010000324.1, on the reverse strand, counting down.
ATCCATGAGCACGGCGTCGAGGCGGCCCAGCGCGAGATCCTCATATGCGGTAATCTGGCCATCATAGGGGCGGATTTCAATGCCAGGCTTCGTTTGCAAAATACGCTCAGCCAGCGAAGCTTTCAGCGTTCCCACCACTTTGCTCACACAATCGTCGAGGTTATTAATATTGTAGGTTTCTTTGCGCACCGTCAATTGCTCGAAGGTCACGTAATAGGGAAGGGAAAAATTTATTTCCTTCTCGCGCTCCGGCGTGATTTCTAGGCCGTTGACGATGAGATCATAATTGTCGATGCGCAGCCCAGGCACAAGCCCGTCCCATTGATTCTGCACGAACACCGGTGTACGCTTCATTTCCGCTGCGAGTGCGGCGACGATCTCAGCCTCGAAACCGATCAAGCGCTCTGGATTTTGAGGATCGGGAAAAATGAAAGGCGCGCCGCCCTCGGAATCCGCGGCCCAGCGCAAGGGTTCTAGTTCAGTTTGTGGCGTTTGAGCGAGCAGGGAAGAAATAAACAAAAGCACGCCGGCAACCACGCCGGGGAAGCGGCGCCGCAAAGTTTGAAATGAGTGCATGGGAATCTTTCGGCAATCGTGTCTGTGAGTTGGGAAGAATTGTTTCGCGTTCGATCCAAGCCGCTTGATGTGAGGCGGCAGCCAAGCGCACGCCTTCATAAATAGCGTTTCAGAAATTTTCTTGTACGCTCATCTTGGGGTGACGAAAAGATTATTTCGGGCGAGCCGGTTTCAACAATGCTTCCGGCTTCGAAGTAAACGATTTTGTCCGCCACGTCGCGCGCAAAGCGCATTTCGTGCGTGACCACAATTTGCGTCATGCCTTCATCATCAAGCGCTTTCATCACGCCCAAAACTTCATCAACCAAACCCGGATCGAGCGCGGAGGTTGGCTCATCATACAACATCACTCTCGGCTCCATCGCAAGCGCTCGCGCAATGGCCGCGCGTTGTTGCTGCCCGCCGGAAAGCTGAGAAGGATAATGATGCGCATGTGTGGACAAGCCAACTTTATTGAGCAAGTCCAGAGCTTTGTTTTTTGCGCTCGTTGCTTCCGAGCTTTTCACCACGACCGGCGCGATGGTTATGTTTTCTAAAACCGTCAAATGGGGAAAGAGGTTGAAGCTTTGGAAGACCATGCCGACTTGCGTGCGTAGCGCGCGCATCTTCGCGTGGAAATCTTTGCCGGGGGCCTCGGCTTTGTGCGCACGCGCAAGCGTAATGTCGCCAATCGAGATGCGGCCTTGATCCAAAAGCTCCAAGCCGTTGAGGCAACGCAAGAATGTGGATTTGCCGCAGCCGGAAGGCCCGATGAGCACCGTCAGCTCGCTAACGTCGATGTTGAGATCGACTCCGTGCAGTACGTGGTTGTTGTGAAAAGATTTGTGGAGGCTCTGCACTGAAACCGCCGGACGGGTATTGCTCATCGCTTCTCTCCGTTCTGCTCAACGAACAATTCGTCCAGCATCTCAAACGCATAGCGTAAATGCGGAATCACGATCGACCCGCCGACGACAAGTGCGATATTCATCGCCTCGTGCAGCTCTTCGCGCGTTACGCCCTCAGTAACACAGCGATCAAGGTGATAGAAAATGCAATCATTGCAGCGCAACACCATACTGCCCACGAGGCCCATCATCTCCTTCTGCTTAACGGGGATATTGCCTTCAAGATAAGCTTTGTTATCAAGCGCGAAAAATTTTTGAAAATCTTTAAAACCGCTGGTGAGAATCTTCTCGTTCAGATCCGCGCGGTATTTGCGGGTTTTGGTGGTTTTGGTTTCCATAGCTCTCCTTGATTGGTTCAACAGTGGTATGGGTATGGTCGCGTTGGGGCGCAGCCAAGATTGTCGCGTATTGGGAAATTATGAATGCAAGAATCAAGTCATTACAGAAGCACGCCTTTAATAATCGCGATTCGTGCGAAAGACTAATTGCGCATACGCCTCGAGCGTGTCCACGTCTCGTAACACGTGATCACTTGCCATTTCAACCTCGAGCACTTCGTGTTCATGTTGGCGAATAATGGTTTTGCAACCGGCATCGCCGGTTAGATTAAGCATTGCCGCGCAATGGCTCCGATTAAAAAGCACGGGATTGCCGCGTTGACCGTTGAAGATTGGCACCGCGATCGTAGCGCGCTCGGCTTGAGCATAGCGGGTAAGAAGAAGATTGATCTCGGCTGCGGCAACCAAAGGCAGATCGCCTAGGCAAATCAAAACGGCCTCGGCCTTGTCCGAAATTGCTGCGAGGCCGGCAATAATAGAAGTCGAAAGCCCTTCAGCATAGCGATGATTCATTACAAAACGAAGGGGTCGCTCTTGCAGCGCAGCCCGCACCTGTGCCGCGCCATAACCGACAACAACAATGATTTCGGCAACATAAGTCTGCAAGAGATGGTCGACTGTATGAGCAATAAGAGGTTTTGCTCTCCACTCCAGCAGAAGCTTGTTCTGATGTTGCATTCGCGCAGAAGTGCCGGCAGCTAAAACAAGTGCTGTTACAAACATACTTGTTGCGTCAAATGGGTTTGGACAAATTCTGTTTCGACCAAAGAACTACTGCTGCAAGCGACTCAAGTTTTAAGAGAAAGTGATGGTCGCGAGCCGCAAAGGCGCGCGAACATAGTAAAGATATAATTGACACGCAATATGGGATTGCCTCCAATAACACTTTTCCGCTGCAAAGGTGATCGTTCTGCCGCTCTAATTTGATTCGTAGTTGTAAGGCGAAGCTTTTTCACTTATATTGCCGTTGTAAAACTTATTCGAAGCAGGAAGCATCCGTTTGAAAAATAGTCATAGTTTAGAGAAATGTTAAAAGAGCCTGTGACCGTGATCGCTGCAATCTCTGAGAAGAAGTCGTTTACCTCAAACCGGAAAATTGATCTGGGTATAGCCTGGGAATGGGAGTACGATCAGGCTTTTGTTGCGCAGTTGCAAAATGTTTGCTCCAGCGCGGGACTTGCCACTTGTATTGTTACACCCGACAATGTGGATGCAATCACGGCAGAGTACCATAGAAACGAGCTTTTCTTTCATACCTACCTTGATCGTGGTTCGGATGCAGCGAAGGAGTTTGTTCCGCTCGCACAATTGGTGCAACAAAGCGGCGGCCGCATAATCAATCGCTATGTTGCAATGCAATGGGCAATGGATAAGGCGACGATGCATTTAGAGTTTTTGGCGGCGGGCTTGGATGTGCCGTTTACGATCATTCTTTCCCCCTATAGTAAACAACCCAAAGTTGAAATCGCCGCCTTAGACAAGCTCAATCGACCGTTCATCATCAAACCGGCAATCGGCGGCGGCGGCGTGGGTGTAGTGCTTAGCGCTGAGACACTCGCAGATATCCTGCAAGCGCGCATGAGTCAAAATCGCCAGAAATATCTTCTGCAAAAAAAGATTCAGCCGGTTGTTCTGGGGCACAAACGTGCATGGTTTCGAGCCTACTATGTGCTTGGCGACACCTATCTCGTCTGGTGGGATGACCTCACCCACATTTATCATTACTTGGAAGCTTCCGAAGAACGGGAATTTTACCTCTCTCCCATGCGAGAAATCATCACAAAAATCGCTAAAATTTCCGGACTGGATTTTTTTTCCGCTGAAATCGCATTAACGCCTGACGGCCGGTTTGTGGTGGTCGATTATGTGAACGAAGTCTGTGACATGCGTTCACAAAGCGCACATGCTGACGGCGTTCCAGACCGGCTAGGAGATGAAATAATTTCATCGCTGGCGCGTGACATTGTCAAGGAGCAGCAACGACAACAGGTTGATCAACCCAGAAAGCATGAAATCGGCTCTCAAGATTACAGCCGCAGACTACTTTTAGTTTGAAAAACTTGGTGAGAAGCTGTGATATTTAAAAAAAGTCAA
>CAYNDW010000323.1:0-7076 GCA_964395375.1 uncultured Cytophagia bacterium | reverse complement strand
GGTTTCGCGATTTGAATCCCGCGCTCTGGCATGGACGCATGAAGCCTGCTGAGAAAGAAGCGACGATGGCCGCGTTCAAAGCGGGCGAGCACAAAGTGATGGTTGCCACCACGGTCATCGAAGTCGGCGTGGACGTGCCGAACGCGACGGTGATGGTGATCGAGCATGCGGATCGTTTCGGGCTTACGCAATTGCACCAACTGCGCGGGAGAGTGGGGCGCGGCACGAAGCAATCGTATTGCATTCTTATCGCCGACGAGCCGGTGGGCGAAGACACGCGCAAGCGTTTGCAAACGCTCGTGGATACCACTGACGGCTTTCGCATCTCGGAAGTGGATTTGGAAATGCGCGGCCCCGGCGAGTTTTTTGGAACGAAGCAACACGGCTTGCCGGAGTTGAAAATCGCGAACATTCTCACGGACAGCAAGCTGCTCGTGGCCGCGCGCGAGGAGGCGTTCGCACTGGTGAAACACGATCCGCATTTGCGCAAACCCACGCACGCGGCGATTCGCGGCCACTTGCTGCAGCACTATCGCGACCGGTTGGAGTTTGTGCAGATGGGATGAGTGTGTGGTATTCGTTGTCGCCCTCAAACGTGTCATTCAGCAGGAATCTTTTTACGCGCTGGGGATGCTGCCCAGTGTTCAAAAGGATTCCTGCTGAATGACAGTCTCAAAGAGGCGACCCGAGCACTAGGGAAGGTTCTTGCCGAATGACAAATAGCGCAGGGCGATTCGCTCACACAATAAAAGTTGTAAAAGGAGAGAGCAACCATGTCCGAATTAACCGCCGAACAAAAGCACCAAGCTTTGTTCATGAATTTAGTTTTGAGCCTGCAGCAAGCCGCGTGGTTTCAGCTTGGCAAGATTCCGCATCCCGAGAGCAATAAGATCGAGCGCGATTTGAACCAGGCGCGTTATTCCATCGATCTGCTTGACATGCTGTTCGCGCGTACGAAGGGCAATCTGCACGAAGAAGAGAGCCGCATGCTCGAACACGTGCTGCGGGAGTTGAAGCTCAATTATGTGGATGAGATTGATCGCGAGAAGAAGGACGCGGAAGCGGCGACGAACCCGACTGCGGGCGAAGCGCAGCAAGCCTCAAGCGCACAGGAGCAAGCCGCTAGTTAAGCAAAACTATTTTGGGCAAGACGATTGGCAAATTAGCATTGATTTTTCCAATTCGATAAACGCCCTCTATACTGTCATTCAGCAGGCATCTTTTTAAGCACTGGAGTTTGTACCCAGAACTGAAAAAGATTCCTGCTGAATGACACGATCCAAGGAAGGCTCCCAGTACATTACCGAACATGACCGTCAAATTTCATTAGCAAGATAAAAAACTGTTGAAATAGTTTTGCCGGCAATCGTTTTGCTAGACGCGTTGAATAGAAATTTTGAATAACCATAACCTCAGGAGTTTCCCCTCATGTCCCACAGCAAGATGAACAACGCGCTCGCCGCGCTGATCTTTGCCCTCAGCTTTCTCACTTACATGAGCACAATCGCGCCCACGACTTCGTTTTGGGATTGCGGCGAGTTCATCGCGTGTTCATACATTCTCGGCGTGCCGCATCCTCCGGGCGCGCCGCTTTACATTCTCATGGGCCGCTTGTTCTCGATGATGCCGTCGTTCATTGCCGCAGACGTCGGGCTGCGTGTCAACATCATGTCGCCGCTCATCAGCGCGTTCAGCGCGATGCTGACCTATCTCATCATCGTGCGCCTCATTCTCGTGTGGCGCGCCAAGCCGGAAACGTTGCTGGACAAGTTGATCGTGTATGGCTCCGGATTCATTGGGGCGCTGGCGTTCGCGTTTTCCGACAGCCAATGGTTCAACTCCGTCGAAGCGGAAGTTTATGCCGGCTCGATGTTCTTCACCGCCATTGTGGTGTGGCTGATCTTGCGTTGGATGGATCGTGCGGAGTCGTCGCAATCGGATCGCTACATCTTAATCATCTTTTATATTGCTGGCTTGGCGATTGGCGTGCACTTGTTGAACCTGCTCGCCTTGCCCACCATCGCGATGATTATCTATGCGCGGCGGCATCAAGCAAAAAAGACCGACGCTTTCACCGAGTTTGCCATGATGATGGTCATGGCCGGTCTCGGCGTTTTGACTTTGGGCGTCATCAATTCCGGCGTGGTGCGCGGCATTCCGGCGCTGATGGATAAGATCGGCATTGAAGCCGTTGTGCTCGCCGTGCTCGCCTTGTTCGGCTTTGCGATTTGGGCCGTGCGCAACAAGCGCCGTTACCTCGCGCTTACGTTCATGTCCGCGGTCTTGATCGTGATCGGTTATTCGACCTACTCCTTGATCTTTATTCGCTCCACGCTCAATCCCGAGATCGACGAAAACAACCCCGATACGCCGGAACGTTTGGTGAGCTATCTCAATCGCGAGCAATACGGCGATTGGTCGCTCTTGCCGCGCAACGCGCCGTTGTGGGAATATCAAATCAAAAAAATGTACGTCCGCTATTTCGGCTGGCAATTCATCGGCAAAGGCACCTCGCTCGATGATCAAGGCCGTATTATCGAAACGCTGACGCTGCGCGGCTTGTATGGCTTGCCGTTCTTGCTCGGGTTGCTCGGCATGTATTATCACTTCCGCAAAGACTGGCGGCATGCGTTGCCGATCTTTACGCTCTTCGTCATGACCGGCTTTGCGGTCATCGTGTATCTCAATCAAATCGATCCGCAGCCGCGCGAACGTGATTATGCTTATACCGGCTCGTTCTTCGCCTTTGCGCTCTGGATCGGTCTCGGCGTCACGGCGATTTTAGAAACGCTGCAAGGATATTTAAGCCGCGGCGCGGCGAATGAAAAAGGGAGCACGATGGTTAATCGCGTCGGCGCATTGGTCGCTCCCCCCATGAAAGGCGCGAACTTCATTCTGGCCGCTGCGATCACGTTGCTGTTGCTCGTTGCGGTGCCGATCAACATGTTCGCCTTCAATTATCACGAGCACGATCGCAGCGGCAACTATGTTGCCTATGATTACTCCTACAACATCCTGCAATCGTGCGCGCCGAACGCGATCGTCTTCACCAACGGAGATAACGACACGTTCCCGCTCTGGTTCTTGCAATATGTGAAGGGCATTCGCAAAGACGTGCGCGTGGTCAATCTCAGCTTGCTCAACACCAATTGGTATATCAAACAACTCCGCGACGATGAACCGAAGGTTGCCCTCAACATGTCGGAAGGCGAGATCGAGCAAATTCAGCCCCGGCTGTGGGAAAAGAAAAAATCGTTCGCCATTCCTATTCCCAAGCCGGTTTATGAAAACGCTTATGCCGAAGCGCTCAAGTTTGATTCCACTCTGGCGCGCGACGAGAACCCGGCGCTGCGCTTCGAAGTGAAGCCCACGCTCAACACGCCATACGGCCCGGCGCTGCGCGTGCAGGATCTCATGATCTTGAAAATTTTGCAGGACAACCAATTCCGCCGGCCGGTCTATTTCGCCGTCACGGTTTCACCGGAAAATAAAATCGGCCTCGATCCCTACATGCGCATGGACGGCCTTGCGTTTCAAGTGCTGCCGATTCGCAACGAACGCCGTACGCTCGATCCGCAAGTGATGTGGACGAACATTGACAAGAATTTTCAGTACCGCAATCTCAACAATCCCAAAATCTATTACGACGACAACATCACCAGCCTGCTGCAAAATTATCGCTCCGCATTTTTACATCTCGCGCAGTTCCACTTGGCGCGCAATGAAAAGCCGGAGGCGCTTCGCACATTGGATCGCATGGGCGAAGTGATGCCGGAATCCGTGATTCCCACGAGCGATTTGCGCGTGAGTGAAGCCATCGGCTACATGTACATGCAAGCCGGCCGCCCGGAAGAGTTGGTGCGGCGCTATCAGGACTATCTCAATCGCGAACACCAAAATCTCTCGGAACAGGAAAAGCTCGGCTTCGCGGATCTATTCGACTATCAAAACAAGCCCCCGCTCGCGGAGTCATTGGCGCAAGCTCTCATCAAACAGAATCCCAAGTTTGCGCAAGGCTATCACTGGCTCGGCGAGTTCTATGCGAAACGGCGGGAAGCAGACAAAGGCATTGCGTTATTGGAGCCGTGGCTGACGAAGAACCCGAGCGATCAAGAGGCGCAAAAGATCTTGCAGCAACTCCGCGCGCTGTCGCCAAGCGGCGCCCTCAAACCGGAAGCGAGCACGCCCGCGCCCGCGGACTCCGCCGCGCAATAAGCCGCAAGCGAATGCCGGAATAATATGAGTGTATAACATTTCACAGAAGCATCGCCTCCCTGTCATTCAGCAGGAATCTTTTTAAGTAAAGCCACAGCGCTTATGCCGAAAAAGATTCCTCCTGAATGACAACACGGAGGCAAACAAACCGGTCTGCGATTAGTGCCACGCTCGAATAATCTTGTGCTCGTTACGGCAAAATTATCTCACAGCGCTCTGCCGGTCAATCATTCTCCCGTAAAACTTTTCGAATTTTATTCTGCGTTTGATGCTCCAATTTCCTTGCGCGCCGCTGAATATTTTTCAGCAGCGGCTTAATCGAACCTATCCGACTCACACGCGCAAGTCTCCTCGGCGCTAACGTTACTCGCCTAACTTAGCCTCAAACTTTATGTCCTCCCACATCAGCGTTTTCGATCTCTTCAAAATTGGCATCGGCCCTTCCAGCTCACACACCGTCGGGCCCATGAAAGCCGCGGCCAGGTTTGCGGAGAAGCTGCGCGCGGAAGGCCGGCTCGCGCACACCGCTTCCGTTATCGTGGAATTGTTCGGCTCGCTAGCGCTCACCGGCAAAGGCCACGGCACCGATCGCGCGATCATGCTCGGCCTGTCGGGCGAAAAGCCGGATGCAATCGATCCCGATCTGATCGACACGCGCTTGGCCGAAATCACGGCGTCCAAAGCCCTCACGCTCGCGGGGCAACACCGCATTCCCTTTTTGCCCGAGCATCATTTCATTTTTCATTATACCAAGTCATTGCCCTTGCACCCGAACGGCATGCGGTTCTCGGCGATTGATGTTGATTCGAAGCGGATTGACGAACAAGTCTATTACTCCATCGGCGGCGGCTTCGTCGTGCAGGAGATCGAAACGCCTGCGGCAAATTCTGCGGCCAGCGACCAGGCGATTCCGTTTCCATTCAATAGCGGCGCGGATTTTCTGCGCCTCGGCCGGGAGCACGGCTTGCGCCTCGCGCAGCTTGAAATGGAAAACGAAAAGACGTGGCGCACGGAAGAAAATATTCGCGCGGGTTTGCTCAACATTTGGCGTGTGATGCAAGGCTGCGTGCAGCGTGGCCTCACGCGCGAAGGCATCTTGCCCGGCGGATTGCACGTGCGCCGCCGCGCCCCCTTGCTCTATCATGAGCTCACTGCGCACCCGGAGAGAGCATTGCGCGATCCGCTCACTATCATCGATTGGATCAATCTCTACGCGCTCGCCGTGAATGAAGAAAACGCCGCGGGCGGAAGAGTCGTCACTGCGCCCACGAACGGCGCGGCCGGCATCATCCCCGCAGTGCTGCATTATTACGAACGCTTCTCCGGCAATCCCACGAACGAAGGCATCATTCGCTTCTTTCTCGTTGCCGGCGCGATCGGCAAACTTTACAAGCAGAATGCTTCCATCTCCGGCGCGGAGGTCGGCTGTCAAGGCGAAGTCGGCGTCGCGTGCTCCATGGCCGCGGGCGGACTCGTTGCCGCGCTCGAAGGCACGAACGAGCAAATCGAAAACGCCGCGGAGATCGGCATGGAGCATAATCTCGGCTTGACGTGCGATCCGGTGATGGGCCTTGTGCAAATTCCCTGCATTGAACGCAACGCCATCGGCGCGGTTAAAGCGCTCAATGCCGCGCGCATGGCCATGAAGAGCGACGGCTCGCACAAAGTTTCGCTCGATCAAGTCATCGCCACCATGCGCCAAACCGGCTTGGATATGAAGAGCCATTATAAAGAAACCTCGCAAGGCGGGCTGGCCGTGAATGTGATTGAGTGTTGAGGCGGGGATTGTTGGATTGCTGGATTGCTGGATTGTTGGATTGTTGGAGTGTTGGAGTGTTGGAGTGATCTGATGCTCCACAACTCCATGACTCCACAACTCCATGACTCCACAACTCCACAACTCCATGACTCCATCACTCCACAACTCCATGACTCCATCACTCCACAACTCCACAACTCCACGACTACATCGCTCCATCACTCCAATCAAAAATAAACTTGGAGAGACTTTGACGATTGCAAGCAAGCACCAAACATTCATCATCCTTGCCTGGCTGTCGTTGTGCGTGATTTGGGGGACGACGTGGCTCGTGATTAAAGTCGGCTTGGGCGATCTGCCGCCGCTAACTTATGCGGGTATGCGCTTCCTTATCGCCGGCGCGATTCTCAGCGTTATTCTCTTGGTGCGCAAGATTGCATTGCCGCGTGAACGCAAAGATTGGCAGCTTCTGGCAACTCTCGGTGTGCTCGGCGTCGCATTGAATTACGGCCTGCTCTTCTGGGGCGAGTTGCATGTTTCTTCCGGCTTGGCCGCGCTGCTGCACGCCATGATTCCGTTGATCGGCATGTTCTTCGCGCATTATATGCTGCCCGCGGAACGCATTACGCCCGCGAAAATTTTCGGCGTTATCCTCGGCCTCGCCGGTGTAAGTTTAATTCTCGTCAATCAAGTGCAAGTCAAAAGTTCGCTCGCTCCCATTGCCACACTCGGCATCTTGTGCGGCGGCGGTATGGTGGCTTTTTGCAATGTGCTGGTGAAAGCGCGCGGGCAAAAGATCGACACGCTCACGCTCGCCGCCGGGCAAATGATGTTTGGCTTTCCGCTTTTGCTCGGCGCGGGTTTACTCACCGAAGGCAATCCGTTGCTCTATGTTTGGACGCCCAAAGCGTGGCTCTGCTTGCTCTATCTTGCGCTCGTCGGTTCGTGCGTCGCGTTCATGTTGTTTCTCTGGCTGGTTAAAAACCTCGCGGTGACGAAAACCATGCTCATCGCGCTCGTCACGCCGCTCATGGCGGTCGCACTAGGCGCGGCAGTCAATAACGAGGAAGTAAACTGGAGCATCATCGCCGGCGGCGCGTGA
>CAYNDW010000322.1:0-7099 GCA_964395375.1 uncultured Cytophagia bacterium | reverse complement strand
AATGTTTTTGATTGCCGTTAATCCACGCGGGAATTGAACGCTTGCAGAATTTGATCGTCTCACAACTTTAAATACGCTTTTCTAAACCTCGGTTCGTCCGAGGTTTTCAATTTTCAGACAGATCACTCACTCACTCACTGAAAGCGCTCCCCATGAAACCGCTCTCGTCTTCGCGTACATTGCTTGCGTTCATGTTGCTGTTCGGCGTTGGTATTTTTCTTTCAAGCATGCGCTCCAGCGCCAATCCCACCGACGAATGGCCGCAATGGCTCGGCCCGAATCGCGACGGCATCTCGACCGCAACTGGCTTGCTCAAATCGTGGCCGGAGAGTGGGCCGAAAATTCTTTGGCGCATTCCATTGGGCGAAGGTTATGGCGGCATTGCGGTGGCGCAAGGCCGTGCGCTCGCCATGTTTTCGCAGGGCCCTGACGAGTTTCTGATTTGTCTGGAGGCCGCGACCGGCAAAGAAGCTTGGCGCGTGCGCATGGATTCGACCTACAAAGATACGAACGGCAACGGCCCGCGTTCGACGCCGACGATTGAAAACGGCGTGGTCTATGCGCTGGGCGGGCGCGGCCAGTTCATGGCGGTACAGCTCAAAGACGGAAAGAAAATTTGGGGCCACGATGTGCGGCGCGAGTTCAATTCGTTCGGCCCTTCGGATGGCGGGTTCGCGACTTCACCGTTGATTGAAGGCGAGAAGTTGCTGCTCGAAGCCGGCGGCGCGGGACATGCGTTTATGGCGTTCGATAAAAAAACCGGCAAAGTGCTGTGGCACGTGGAGTCGGATAGCTCCGCGTTCTCTTCACCGGTGGCGATCAATTTCAATGGCACGCGGCAAATTATTTTTTTCTCGGCGTTGGGCGGCGTTGCGCTCGCGCCGGAGAACGGCAAAGTTTATTGGCGCATGCCGTGGATCACGAGCTACAACGTCAATGCCGCCACGCCGCTGTTCATTCCGCCCGATCGTGTTTTTCTTTCTTCGGGCTATGACGTGGGCGCGGTGATGTTGCGTTTGCGGCCGCAAGGCGATGCGAGCACCGCCGAAGAACTTTGGCGCAGCAAAAGTTTTCAGAATATCTGGGCCACCTCCATCGTACGCGGCGAGTTTATGTACGGCTTCGACAAAGGCACATTGAAATGCATTAACCTGAACACCGCTGAAGAGAAATGGGCGCAACGCGGCTTCGGCACCGGCGCGTTGTTGTTTGCCGACGGCCATTTGATCGTGCTCGGCGACAAAGGCAAGCTCGCATTGGTGGAAGCAACGCCGGCGGCATTTGTTGAGAAAGCCAGCGCGCAAATTATGGAAGGACGATGCCTCACGGTTCCCGCATTGGCGCGCGGCAAACTCTTCGTGCGCAATGCGAAAGAGATGGTTTGTGTTAATCTGATGAATTGATGAAAATTTTGCACCAAGTTTTCGCTTGACAACAAGCTGAAGGCAATGGTATATTCGCGCGTTCAATCCCAGCTATTTCTATCCCGATTATCAAATTAGTTTTCACGATTTCACTTCAAAGCTCGCGGGCCTGCCGCGAGTTGGCCTAGCGTTTGGTCTTGACCTCCTCACTGGGTAGCTATGCGCGCGAATTTCGAAGATAACTCTATGCTGCAAACTCGTGCGGCTTTCCTCGATGATCAGCTCTCGGGCGGGCCCGCGCCGCAGTTCGAAAGGGAAGAGCATTCGGCTTTGCTGGATGATACTTCCTTTGACGACACGCGTGTGCCCGTGCCGAAACCTGCGTTGGAATTGCGCCAACCCAAACCCACCTCGCCCGATCAACCGGTCATAACGATTTTTCCCTATATTCCGCGCAAGCGGCAAGAGCGCAACGGCCTGCTCATTGATTATCTCTATTTGCCCGCGGTGCAAGAGGCCGGCGATCAAGTTGACTTTCTGATTTTGGGCGAGAATCGCGTGGGCGTGTTGCTCGCCGATGTCAGCGGCAAATTGCCCGATGACAGTGCGCCGGTGTTGAAAACGGTTTTGCGCTCAAACAGCACGGGCTTATCCGCGGCGGCTTCGCTGCGCTACCTGGAGCAAGCGCTCACCGAAGCCTGCTTGCAGGATTTTAGTCTTACCGCGTTCTACGCCATTTTTGATCAAAACAAACGGCTGTTGAATTTTGCCAGCGCGGGCCATTTGCCGATGATGTTGTATCGCCCGAGCCTGGGCAAGATTTTTTTGTTGAATACCCCCGGCTCCCCGTTGGGAGAAAACGTCGCGGAAAATCTGAATGGCAAAAACGTCGCGAGCCTGAGCAAGATCGAAAGCGCGAAAGTCGCGTTGAAGCAAAACGATTTGCTCGTGCTTTATAGCGACGGTGTGCTCGCGGCCCGCAACAAGAACAAAGAAGTTTTCGGGCGGCAGCGCTTGGTGGAATTTTTGGCCGAGCACGGAGATTTGGAGCCAACGGCTTTCTTGCTTGAGTTGCGCCGCTACGTGGAAAAATTTACAGAAGGCCAAGCCGCGCAAGACGATCTCACCGTCATCGTGCTCAAAAACATTCTGCGCAATTTGGAGACGCCGCACGCCGAGGCCGCAGACGCGGATTTGGCAACGCACTTCATAAGCACGGAACAAGAGCAGGCGATTCTTGCGGTGTTGCGCGCCAATCATCACGCCGGGGTGGAGGAGATTCTTGCCAAGCTGAACGAGAGCGATGCGCGGCAACTCACGCGCGCGCAAGTGCAGGCATATGTGGAGCAGAATGGCCGCTGGTTAAAACCCTGGCCCGCACGGGAAGAAAAAGTCGCGGAAGACGGCGCCCCACGCACACCCGCCGAATCTGGGCAGACCCAGATGTTGCTCGCCGCGCAAAGATTGCAAAACGAACTCATCGCCGCGTTTCCGGTGCAGCAATTACTCGCCAAACAATTCGAATTTAAAAGCAAGAGCGGCGCGCTCGTGCAGGCGTTGCGCGCCTATCACAACGGCGATTATCAACAAGCGCTCGCAACGTTCACGGGGTTGCGCGCAAAGATTAAAAACTCCTCTTCCGTGCATTGTTTCTTTGGCAAGCTCTATCTCCTGCTCAATGAGCCGGCACAGGCCGAACTGGAATTTTTCGAGGCTTTGAATTTCGATCCGCGCAACAGCCATGCGCTGGTGGCGTTGAGTTACATTGCTCTGCTCAAGGGCGAGTTGAACATGGCAACGGAATCCCTGGCAACCGCCTTGCGCATGAACGCCGAATTGGAAGATTCGTATCAGCCGTTCTTTCAATTGCTCATCGCGGCCACCAATGGACATGATGAACATGGCGAATGGTTGATCTGATTTTTTTAATTTGATAAAAAAAGCCGGGCCGCTTTCAAAGCGGCCCGGCTTTTTTATTTCAAGCAAAACGGATAAGTCTCTTGCTTAGAACACAACTCCCAGGGTAACGCCCATAAACGAAGTCGTCGAGCCTTCGGTGAAAATAAAACGTGTCAAACCTTGCACGATGAGGTTTACCTTTTCGCCCGCAGGAAGTTCGACGCCGGCGCCGGCCGCAAGGCCCACTTTGTTGCCATCAACTTTAGCCGAAGCGGTCTGGCCTAGATAGGTCACGGTCGCTTCTTCACTGAGCGCATTGTAAGTGCCCATGCCGAAGAGAAAGAACTGGGTGCTCGCGGTTTGCGGCGTCAAATAGGGACGAATGCCCACGCCGATTTCAAAGATGGAGGCCGTCGCCTCGATGGTCGCGTCGGTGCCGGTTAAGCCATAATCCGCCAACACCGCGTCTTGATCAACCGTGAAGCCTTCAATCGCCAGACCCAGGCTAACGCCGAGATTGGGTTTGGGAAAAAGGACATACTGCCCGTGCAAGCTGCCGCCGACTTTATAATAATCTTTGAACGCTTGCGGCGCGAGCGGAATCGCGGCGCCGGCAAATACTTCAATCTGGCGCCGGCGATCTTGCGCAAACGCGACGCTCACACCAAGCGCAAGGACGGCAAGCATGAAAACATTTTTTGAACACTTCATAAATCACTCCTGTGGTTAAGAGAGCCGTGGCGCAAAGTCCAGTGCTCCCCGGGGTTATTTTGTAATAATGCGATCGCGGATTTGCGGCGCGCCATTTTTTGATTTGACCACCGCCGCAATCGCATAACTCTCGAACACCTCCTGCAATTGCACTTCGCAAACTTCCACGATCGCCCTACCGATCACTTGATTGGTGACGGGATGCACGATCGGTTCGCCTTCACGATACACATGGCACTTCATGCCTTTGCGAACGTTGTGCGCGCTGCCGAGATCGAGCGTCAAACGATCGCCTTCCACTTTGATTACATAGCCCGAGATCAGCGGCATGTCGTTTTTTATTCTGCCCGCGACTTCGGCAATCATTACGTTGAGCGCGGCCAGCGAAATATTTTTCACAAACGCGTCTTTGGCGGTCACGATGGCCGCGCTTTCGGTATCCACCAAGCGCGCATCAATCGTAGCGCTGTTGCCCGCGCGCACCACGCTGCCGCACACCACCGCATCCACGCCGATACCTTTGCCGATTTGCGCCGCAGTGGAAACATCAATCACGCCCGTCATGCCGAGCTTTTGCTCTTCGAGAATTTTTTCAAGCTGCGCGCGCTCGATTACTTTAAAGCGATTCAAATTCACAAAGATCGTGGTGAGTTTGTCGAGCAAGTTGACTTCCGCCAACTCACCGCCCAGATTGTTGGCGACGAAGGGCAGAATGGCAATGCTGAGACGATCACCCACCAATGTCGTGGGCGTGTTATCCACGCTCTTGGGCGGCTCGGGAACCGGCTCCGACATCTTAGGTCTTGGCGCGGGTTCGCCCTCGGTGAGGCGTTCCAAAAATTCGCGCGCACGCGGTGAAGGCGATTGCTGCATCGAAAGCCACAAGAATTGCCGCGCGCGTTCGAGGTTGCCGAGGTGATAGTAACAAACGCCGATCTCACGATTGGGATAATATTCGATGAACATCGCGCCGGCAGCGCGGGTTTTGCCCGCGTCAAATTTTCTTTGTTCGAGCGCGGCGCTAAACCGCGCAATTGCGATTTGCCAATCGCTCCTCGTCATCGCGGCGATGCCGGTGGAATAAGCCTTGTACCATTTTTCCTGCGCGTAAGCCGGCCGGTGCAGAAAAATTTCACCGGCCGCCCAAAACAACAATACCGCCCAGAAAAATTGGGTGCTGCGAGAGTAAACCCTTAGGGTGACGAAGTGTTCGTGGTTCATCTTTTTTGCTATCATCGAAACGTGCAGAGAAGTTGCGCGCACCGCTTGCCTAAACTTGTTTTGAAAACGATTGTGATTTCTTACTTTCGTCGAATGATGCGCAAGATTTTTTTCAAAGTCAAGGCGTGCGTTGTTCCGCGGCAAAAAGCGTTTGCGTTTGCCGCATACGCGTGCTATCGTTGCGAAGCCGTGAGCAACGCGTTATGCTTTGCGGGGTGATTGGTAACTCTCCTCACGCTGTCATTCTGTAAGAACCTTCCCTCGCGCTCGGCAGAATTTCCATCTTGCGAGATGTGCCCAGCGCCGGAAAGTTTTTTTAGGATGACATTTCAAAAAGCCCGACAACTTAATCCCGCTAAAGTACCACGAAGCGAACCAACGGAGCATACATGGACACAACGCGTTTGGAAAAATTGCAGAAGAGCCTGGAGGCCAATCCCGCCGATGCTTTTACGCGCTACCTCGTCGCGTTGGAGTGCGTGAAGCTGCATTTGAACGAAGAGGCTATCGCACACTTTCAGCAGTTGGTCAATGAACATCCGCATTACGTGCCCACCTATTATCAATACGCCCAGCTTTTGGAAAATTTGCAGCGGCAAACCCAGGCCCTTGCGATCTATCACGCCGGCCTCAAAGCCGCGCGGGCTGCGGGCGAAACGCATGCCGCAAGTGAACTGCAAGCCGCGCTGGATCTCTTAGAGTAACCGCGAGTGTTCAGCCACGGCTGTGCCGGGGCGTGGTTTTAATTGCATGACCGTTCAACTATGGCTTGGCCATAGTTTTTTGCATCGGAGTAAACCGAAAATAATTTTGAAAGCAAGCCACGGCCAAGCCGTGGCTGAACATTTAAGTCCGATCACCGCGATTGCGACAAATACGCTTCAACGTCGTTGAGCATCTTGCGCGCGTCTTCATCCTCCGGCGCATAATGCAAGCCCGCTCGCAAAGCACGCGCTGCCGGTTCGGCTTGTTTGCTTTTCAAATAAGCGCGCGCCAAAAAGAAATACGCGTTGGATAAACTGGGATCAAGCTCCGTGGCTTTTTGATACGCTGAAATCGCTTGCTCCAACTCCGCACTTTCGTAATACACATTCCCCAAATTAAAATACGCGAGCGCATGATGAGGATACGCCGCGAGCGCCCGTTCATATGCCGCGACCGCAAGCCGCGCTTCGCCGTTGCGCCGGCGCGCGATGCCTAAATTCACCAGCGTGATCGGGTCGTTCGGCTCAGTGGCGAGCGCTTTTTCAAAAGAAGCAATCACGCGAGTGAAGCCGCCTTGTTGATGATAGGTCAGGCCGAGGTTGAAATGCACCGTTGCGTCATCGGGTTTGAGTTCGAGCGCCTTTTCATACGTCCCGCGCGCCAGTGCGAACTCGTTGCGCTCGCGATACACTCCGGCGAGATGCGACAACGCCAAAACCCAACGGGCGCGCAGTAAACTCGCTTGCTTGTCCTTTTCCAAATGAGCAATTAGAAAATCGCGTGTTTGTCTATTCTCGCCGTGTGCGAAGTGCAGGCTCATCATGGCCAATGCGCGCAGGTCGAGGTCCTCGTGCTCGCTCCAGCGCTTGAGTCGCGGCTTCAAGCGCCGCTTTTTCAAAAGAAGGATTCTCCGAAAGTCCGGTTCCTGCGCGAATCATTTGAGGCCCGATTATATTCTCGTTTTCTCGTTTTGACTAGTTTCAAGAAGAAAACGGCAAGCCCGTTGACAACGATGAGGTTGGCCGTGACAATAGGCGCCCGACGGAGAAGGATGGGTTATGAAATTCTTCAAACCGAAAAAGGAAGCATTCCTTTGGGGGATTGACGTGGCGTGTGCTGTCATTCAAAGAGACGGTAAAATCCTCATCGCCCGCCGCCGGCCCAGGGATCACTGGGGAGGCTTTTGGGAATTTCCCGGA